>DASUIL010000310.1:0-14001 GCA_036273075.1 Fluviicoccus sp.
AAGGGCGGATGACGGCATAGCATGCGTGATAGAGCCGTTAAACAATTCCAACCCCCGAAGGCCCCGACATGAGCGACAACAAGAAACACGCCAGCACACCCGGCAAACGCTTCATGCGCCTGGCGGGCATGACCGCCAGCATCACCGGCAAGGTCATGAGCAACTCGTTCAAGAGCATGGTCGGCAGCGCCGAGGAAAAGGCCGACGCCCGCAGCCAGATGTACACCGAAATCGGCAAGCAGATCGCCAATACGCTGGGCGAGATGAAAGGCGCGGTGATGAAGGTCGGCCAGATCGCCTCGCAATACCAGGATATTTTCCCGCCGGAAATCGCCCAGGCGATGACCCGTCTGCAAAAGGAAGCCCCGCCGATGCCCTATGGCGTCATCGAGCAGCAGATCATTCATGAACTGGGCGCCAAGCCCGCCGAGAAATTCGCCTGGTTCGATGAAAAGCCCTTTGCCGCCGCCTCCATCGGCCAGGTGCATCGCGCCCGCCTGCACAGCGGCGAGGAAGTCATCGTCAAGGTGCAGTACCCCGGCGTTGCCGAGTGCTGCGAGTCCGACCTGAAGCATCTGCGCATGGCGCTGAAACTGGCCGGGGTTATCAAACTGAGCAAGGAGCTGCAGGAGCAGCTGTTCGATGAAATCCGTTCGTCGCTGCATGCCGAGCTCGACTACATGCAGGAAGCCGCCAACCTGCGCGAATTCGGCGAGTTCCATGCCCATGACGACAAGGTGATCATTCCCAGGGTGTTTGATGACTACACCAATACCCGCGTGCTGACGCTCAGTTACGAGGAAGGCGACGGCCTGCAGGCCGCCAAGCACTATCCGCATCACGTGCGCAACGAACTGGGGCTGAAGCTGTTCCACGTCCTCTGTGAACAGATGTACCAGCTGCAGGCGCTGCATTGCGACTCGCATCCCGGCAACTTCGCCTTCCGTCCGGACGGCACGCTGATCATTTACGATTTCGGCTGCATCAAGCGGCTGAACCCGATGCTGGTCGGCGAATTCAAGCGACTGGTGAAGGCGGCGCTGCACAACGATTACGCCACGGTGGAGGCTGTGCTGCGCGACCTCGGCATCCGCACCCATGGCGGGCCGGATGTGCCGCCGGAATACTATCTGGAGTGGATCGACATCCTGCTCGACCCCATCCGCGACAAGACCTTCGACTTCGCGCACAGCAAGGTGCACGAACAGGTGCTGGGCAAGGCCAAGTCGCTGATCAAGTACTGGGACAGCTTCCAGCCGTCGGCGGAAACCATGATGATCAACCGCGCCATCGGCGGTCATTACTGGAACATGGTGCATCTGGGCGTGCACAGCAATTTCGGCAGGCCGCTGCTGAACTACCTGTAACTCCCCCTCAAACAATCAGGCCCCGCATTCGGGGCCTGATTGTTTCAACCGTCAACGGGCTAATAGGCAATCATCCGCACAATGGCCGGATTGGCCATCGGGTCATCTGTCAGGATGCCGTTGGCGTCGGCGGGTGCATCCAGGAAAGCCTGCAGGTTCACCACCATCAGATCCCAGGAGCGGGAAGTGCCGCCGCCAACCGAGGTCGACGCCAGCGAGAACCCGAAGGGAATCCCGGCAATGCTGAACGCCCCGATCGCATGCGGATCTCCGGCCCCGCCGGGGTCGGCCGTATTGCGGTAGCGCGCCTTCAGGAAGCCCTGCCAGTTTGCTCCCTTGGCGGGATCATCCAGTTGCGCCACCACCAGCGGCGAGGTCGACCACGAGGACTTGGCGAACATGATGTGCGCCCCGCTTTCGATCGCCACCCCGGTTTCCACCGAGCCGTAGACACCGTCAGGTGCGTGGATATATCGGTAAGCGGTCGGCGTAAACACGCCGGTCTCCCCGGTCGCGCCGCTGGGCGTGGCAAAATTCACCAGCCCGAACTGCAGGTCGGAAAACTCGTTCGTCACCACGCCGATCCGGTAGGAGGTATCCACCGCCGCCTGATCAATATCGCCCCAGTTGTGCTGCACGCCGTCAATATTGTTGAGCAGATCCCAGTCTGTCTTCGACTGGACGTAGGCCTTGCGCTCCGCCAGATTGAAGAGAATCATGCCGCCGCCTTCATAATTGGGTGAGAAGACGACATCGGAGGTCGGATCACCGCCGATATTCTCATTCATTTTGGTGCCCGCCGGTTGTGGAATCAGGAATGCCTGTTCCAGCGTCACCGGGTCCACGCCCATCAGACCGTCGGCCGTGGCCAGCCAGACCAGGTTGCGCTTGCCGTCGGCAATCCCGCCGGCAATCTTCAGCCCGCCCGCGCCCGAGAAGTTCAGAGTGCCCGCAATGGCCAGCGCCCCGGTCTTCATCACCACGTTATCGGTGGCGTTGATCGCCACCACGTTGTTGCTGCTGTAGTTGTAGAGCAACAGCACCTGCTTGCCGCCCACCGGGATGGGCACCGGAATGACACCGCCCACGCCGTTCAGGCTTTGCGCGATTTCGGCATTGAGGGCCGCCATGTGGTCAGCGACCGGCTTTTGCGGGTCGGTCATGTCCAGCCGGACCAGCCCGTCGTTACGGCCGGCGAAATAGATATAGATATGGTTGCCGACGATCATCGGCGCAATCGCGCCGGAGGAGCCGCTGACCTGACCGGAGACGGACGCCTCATTGATGGCGGCGGTGCTGATCACCTGCGTGACAGACTCCACCGGAATGTTGGCCGCATGATGCACGGAGGTGGTGGAATTGGTGTAGTCATTGGCCGCACCGGCCAGCGAGGCGGTGGTCACGGTCGGCGACATCGGCACTCCGGCCAGTTGCAACAACTGGTTGACCTCGCGCCCGTCCGGCGTGCCGTCGGAGAGATCGCGGGCGATATTGTCGATCAGTTCGCCGGGTTCGACATTCAGGTTCTGCCGCAACTGCTCCAGCACTCCCAGCGCCACCCCCACGCCGAAGCCGGGACCGCTGCCGGTACTGAAGTCGGGCGCGACGCTGGTCAGCGGCTGTCCGCCCAGTCCCAGGTCGCCGATGGATTGTTGCAGGTCATCCTGGGCATGATCCAGGGCGTCATCCAGGGCGGTTTCGGCACCGGAGTCCAGCAGGTTGCGGGTACGCAGCGTCTGGATATGACTGAGCGGCGTCACGAAGGTATCCACACCATCCGCCGGCAACCCCGGCAGTATCGCGGTAATCGTGCCGTTGGTTTGCGTGGAGCTGTCCGATTCGCTGCTGTAGGTGCCGTCCTCCACTTCCAGCACCACCGGACCGGGCAGCGAGGCCGGGACCGTCAGCCGGAAACGGCCGTTGTTGTCGGTGTTGCCCGACGCCACGGGGTCACCCGCCACGGCATGACCGGCATTATCCGCGCGCCGCAGGATGACCCGGGCATTCTGGATCCGCCCGGCAACCGCCGCCCCCTCAATCGTCGTGGTTGCCTTGGCGGGTGGATCCGCGTCGGACAGCAACTCACACCCCGTCATCATGATGCTGACGGCAATAACCCCTGCCCAATGACTTTTTTTCATGGCGAGCACTCCTACTCGATTTCGGATCATGACCATCCTCAGGACAAGTCATGGACAAATTATAGGCAGACTTCCCTGCATCGCCAGTTTATGACGATTATTGGCTGCACCCGGCGGGCGGCATCTACACTGAATCAAAACGCCGGAGAAATCCCCTATGAACTGGATCCGGGATATTGCGGTGGAACTGCCGTTACACCGACTGCTGGACGAGGATGGCCGCTTCCTGCAGCCGCCGCCAACCTCCTGCACAACTCAGGCACAATGGCTTGCGACCTACTCGCACCTGTGGCTGACGCGGCTGTTCGACCGACGCGCCATCGAGCTGCAGCGCACCGGCAGGCTGGGCACCTATGCGGGCTGTCTGGGACAGGAGGCAGTCAGCGCCGCCATCGGACATGCCATGTCGCCCGACGACGTGCTGGTTCCCTATTACCGCGATCAGGCGGCGCAACTGGCGCGCGGGGTGCGCATGCTCTCGATACTTCGCTTCTGGGGCGGCGATGAATGGGGTGCGAACGACGGCCCGGCCCAGGATCTGACGTGGTGCATCCCCATCGCCACCCAGCTGACCCACGCCGCCGGGGTGGCGGCCGCGCTGAAGCTTCGCCACGAGCACCGGGCGGTGGTCACGACCTGCGGCGACGGCGCCAGTTCGCGCGGCGACTTCTACGAAGCCATGAATCTGGCCGGGGTCTGGCATTTGCCCCTGGTGATCGTCATCAACAACAACCAGTGGGCCATCTCGGTGCCGCTGCACCAGCAAACCGCCGCGCCCACGCTGGCGCAGAAGGCGCTGGCTTGCGGCATTCCGGGCGTCCGCGTCGACGGCAACGACTATTTCGCCATGACCGCCATTCTGGAGGAAGCCTTGCAGCGTGCCCGATCGGGAAAGGGGCCGACCCTGATCGAAGCCGTCACTTACCGGCTCTGTGATCACACCACCGCCGATGACATGAGCCGTTACGCCGACGCGGACAGCCGTGAGGAGGCGGCACGCCACGAACCGCTGTTGCGCTTCCGCAAGCTGCTGGAGCGCGAGCTGGGCTGGACGGATGCTCGTCAGGCCGGGCTCGAATCGGAGCTGGCGCGGCGCATTGATCAGGAAATCAGCGATTACCTGGCGTTACCGCCGTCCCGACCCGAGGACATGTTCGACTTCCTCTACGCGCAACTGCCGCCCGGTCTGGCCCGGCAGAAAGCGGACTGGCTGTCGCGGAGGAAGGCCTCATGAAAATGACACTGGTGGAGGCGGTAAACCTGGCGCTGGCCCGCGCGCTGGACGAAGATCCGGCCGTGGTGATCCTCGGCGAGGATGTCGGCCGCAACGGCGGCGTCTTCCGGGCCACCGCCGGCCTGCGGGATCGCTTCGGTCCGCGCCGGGTGCTGGACACGCCGCTGGCGGAAAGCCTGATTGCCGGTCTGGCGGTGGGCATGAGCACCCAGGGCGTGAAACCGGTGGCCGAGATCCAGTTCCTCGGTTTCATCTACGCCGCCCTGGAGCACTTGATTTCCCACGCCGCGCGCATGCGCAACCGCACACGCGGCCGCTTGTCCTGCCCGTTGACGCTGCGCACCCCCTTCGGAGCCGGTATCCGCGCACCGGAACATCATTCTGAAAGCACCGAAGCCCTGCTGACCCATATTCCCGGCCTGACCGTCGTGGCGGCCTCTTCCCCGCGTACCGCCTACGGCCTGCTGCTGTCGGCCATCCGGCATCCTGATCCGGTCATCGTGCTGGAGCCGGAACGGCTTTACCGGAGCCTGAAAGAGGACGTGACGGACGACGGGGCGGGAATTCCGCTGGGCGAATGCCTGGTCTGGCGGCCCGGCCGCGACATCACCCTGATCAGCTGGGGCGCGATGCTGCAGGACTGCCTGATCGCTGCAGACCGGCTCGCCATCGCAGGCATTGACTGTGAAGTAATTGATGTCGCCACGCTGCAGCCGCTGGACATGGATACGCTGCGCACTTCGGTCGCCTTGACCGGCCGCTGCGTCATCGTGCAGGAGGCGGTGCGCAGCGGCGGCCTCGGCAGTGAAATCGCCGCCCGGCTGGTCGGGGAAGTCTTTCCCGCCCTGCGCGCGCCGGTATGCCTGGTAGCACCGCCGGATGTGATCGTGCCTTATGCCCGGCTGGAGCAGGCTTACCTGCCTCAGGTCGAAGACATCATCGCCGCCGTGCGCCGGACGCTGGAGGCAGGATCATGAACATCTTTACCCTGCCCGACCTGGGCGAAGGCCTGCATGAGGCGGTCATTACCGACTGGATGGCCCGGCCCGGTGACCGAATGGAGCGCGGCTCGACCGTGCTGGCGGTCGAAACCGCCAAGGCCGTGGTCGAAATACCCGCCCCCGAAAACCTGACCCTGGAAAAACAGCTGGCGACGGTCGGCGAGGCCCTGCGGGTCGGGCAACCGCTGTTCAGCTGGACAGCCGGCATGGCGGTGCCGGCGTACCCGACTCCGGATGCCGGCAGTGTCGTCGGCCGGCTGGCTGCGGCAACCCTGGACACTGCCGACCGCGCATTCTCTCCCGGATCCCTGCATTTCGACCACGCTGCCCGGGATCTGGCGGCACAGCGCTGCCGCGAGCGGCCGCTACCCTCCCCCGCTACAGGAGCCAGCACAGCCGGTATGCGTGTGCTTATGCAGCGCCGTCTCAGTGAAGCCCAGCACTCGGTGGTGCCGGTCACTCTCTTTGACGAAGTGCGCCTGCGCAAGCCGCCCAATCCGCTGCTGCCGTGGCTGGTTCGCGCGCTTTGCCGGGCCTGCCGCGAGGAGCCTGTCGTCAACGCCTGGCTGGTCGGAGAGTCGCTACAGCCCCGCGAAGACATTCATATCGGCATCGCGGTCGATACCGCCTACGGACTGGTGGTGCCTGTGCTGCCGTACGCTGACCGGCTGTCCGCCGCCGAACTGGAAAAAGTGCTCGCGGACTTGGTGCTGAAGGCCCGCGAACAGCGCCTGACAGCCGCCGACCATCATGACGCCGGGATCACCCTGACCAGTTACGGAGCCTTGGGCGGGCGCTTCGCCACGCCGCTGGTGGTGCCGCCGCAGGTCGCCATCCTTGGAGCGGGCCGTCTGCGCCGAGAGCACCGGCCTGACAAGCACGGACGCCGGCAAACACGCTATCTGCTGCCGCTGTCGCTCAGCTTCGATCACCGGGCGCTGACCGGCGGCGAAGCCATCCGTTTCCTGAACGCATTCATGAAGGCACTGAAAAGCGAAGCCAAAAAAAAAGGCAGGCCCTGAGGCCTGCCCTTTCATGTACAACGCTGATTACAGCAGGAACAAGGCCATCAGCACGCCGATCACGATCAGGATGACCGTGACAATCATGCCGGTATTGCTCTTCTCCGCCGGAGCCGCTGAGGGCGACGTGCTGCCATGCGAGGCCGGAGCGGCCGGACGCGGCTCCGGGGCCGGAGCCGGAGCGGCCGGTTTCGGCGCAGCGTGCTGCGGCATCGGCGACGGCGACGGGCTGCTGCGCGCGGGCGCGGCGGCCTGCGGTTGCGTGGCGGCGGTCTTGGCGGCGCCCGCCACCGGGCGGAACTGGGTGCGTTCCGCTTCTTCCTCGAAATCATTCTCGACGACAACCGGTTCGGTCGGTCCGACCACCTTGAAAGTCATCGCATCCAGACGAACCTCATCGCCATTCTTCAGCTGGATTTCCTCATGGCGCTTGCCGTTGATGAACGAACCGTTCGAGGAACCCAGATCCTTGAGCCACAGCTGGCCGCTTCGGATGGAGAACTCGGCGTGACGGCGGGAGACATGCGCGCCGCCGACGACGATATCGCAATGGGGATCGCGGCCCACCACCTTGGTGCCCTCGATCGGGAACATCCGGCCGGAAATGACGCCGGTCATGGCCTTGACCTGCCACAGCGGCACCGACTTGGCGCCCAGATCGCGCTTGATCTGCGGAGCTGTTTCAGGCGGGGCCTTGGTGGGGTCGATAATCTGGAGCTCAACCAGGTGCAGGCGGATCACATCCCCGACATTGACCTCGACACGCTGACTGACCGGCTGGTCATTCAGGAATGTGCCGTTCACACTGCCCGCATCGCGCAGGAAGAGCTTGCCATCCTCCTGTTGCAGTTCGGCATGGAACACGCTCACCCCTTCGTCATTGATGACGAGGCCGTTGCTCTTGTCCCGGCCAATGGTGAGGCGAGGATCAACCAGCCAGAAAGCCGGCTGGCGACGATCGAGGAACTGGATCTTTAACATGACTGGTTTCTTCCCTACATGGCAATGTCACGGTTTGGCAGGCGCCGTGCCCTGATAAACCTGGTTGATGGATTCCGGCAACTGCATCAGCTCTCCACGGGCGCCGACCCGCAATTGCAAGCCCCGGGTGAGATTGTACTTTCCGGCGCTGATCGCCAAGGCGCTCTCGCTGTCCCGGAGAATCTGGGGTTGCAGGAACACCAGCAGATTGCGCTTGGTCTTGCTGTTACTCTTTGAGCGGAAAAGATAACCCAAAACAGGCACTTTACCCAAGAGGGGAACCTCACTTACTGAAAGTTTGCTGTCATCCTGGATCAGGCCGCCCAGAACGATGGTCTGGCCGTCATCCGCCAGGATGGTGGTCTTGATCGAGCGCTTGTTGGTGATCAGGTCGGCGGAGTTGACGCCGGACACGCTGGGCACCACCGAGGACACTTCCTGTTCCACTTCCAGACGCACCGCGCCGCCTTCGCCGATATGCGGCACCACCTTCAGGGTGATGCCGACGTCCTGACGCTCGATGGTGGTGAAGGGATTGCTGGTGCCGGAGCCGCCGCTGGTGGTCGAGCCGGTAATGAAGGGCACGTTCTGGCCGACGACAATCTTCGCCTCCTGATTGTCGAGCGTCATGATGCTGGGCGTCGACAGCAGGTTGGCATTGCTGATGGTGTTCAGGGCCTGCACCAGCGCGCCATAGAAAGTACGGTCGCCGTTGCTGTTTGTCTCCGATTTGCCGATGCCGATGAGCGCGCCCGCCGGGGTACCCGCCAGCGTCGGGTCATTCTGGGCCGCCGCCGCCGCGACACCGGCGATGCTGGTGCCCGCATTGTTGAAATTGATCAGGCCGACGCCCTTGGAGGGGTCGCCGAAAGCCCACTGCACACCCAGCTGATCGGCATTTTCCCCGGAAACCTCGACAATAGCCGCCTGGATCAGGACTTGCGACCGGCGCTGGTCCAGCTGCTGGATCACCTGCTCCAGTTCACGCATCAGGGAAGGATCCGCCCGCACCACCAAGGCATTCTGGGCCTCATCGGCAATGATGCTGACACCGGTGGTAGTCGAGGACGACGTGGTTGTGGTCGCCCCGCCGGCCGGAGCCGCGCCGGAGCGGCCGCTATCGCCGGCCGCCAGGTTCTTGAGGACATCCGCCGTCTGCTTGGCGCTGGCGTGCTTGAGCCGGAAAACGCGAACGCCGCTCAGGCGCTCGGCGGCGGGCTTGTCCAGCTGCGCCACCAGATCACGGATCCGCTTGCGGGCGCGGGCATCGCCCTTTACCAGCAGGCGGTTGCTGCGGGCGTCGGCCAGGATGCGCAGGCGGCTGCCGCGCATGTCCTTGCTGGCGGAAGTGGCGGTCAGGGAGTCCAGCATCGACATCACATCATCGGCGCGGACCTCCTTCAACGCCATCACTTCCAGCTCATCGCCCTCGCCGCTGTCCAGCGAACGCACCAGCTCCTCGATCTCGGCGATGTTGTTGGCATGGTCGGAAATGACCAGGGCGTTGGCGCCGTTGATTGCGGCCAGGTGGGCGAACTGCGGCAGCAGCGGGCGCAGCACCGGCACCAGTTCATTGGCGCTGGTGTTGTCCAAGGTGATCACGCGGGTCACCAGCGCCTCACCCTTCAGTTTCTGGCGCATGTCGAAGGGCACGGCATTCTGCTTGGCGTTGACATCCGGCACCAGCTTGATGGCGTTGCCGGAAGGCACGGCGGCAAAGCCGTTCACGCTCAGTACGCCCAGGAACAGGTCATAGACCTGATCGGCGGACAGGGGCTTGCTGGAGATGACGGTGATGTTGCCCTTGACCCGGGGGTCGACAATGAAGTTCTTGCCGGTAATTTCAGCCACCTCGGACACCAGCGCCGAAATTTCGGCATCCTTGAGATTGACCTTCCAGGTCTTTGCCGAAGCCACACCGCAGAGGGCCAGCCAGAGGCTGAGTGCCACAAGGGATTTGCGCGCCTTCATGTTAGAAATTCTGCTCAATGGTTAGATTTTGACTGCCGCGGCGCAAGTCAACCCGGACATGCCCGCTTTGTTTCACCTGTTCCAGCAACTGACGGTCCAGCTGCGGGTTTCCCAGCGGCTGTCCGTTCAGCCGGAGAATGCGGTCTCCGGCCTTCAGCCCCAGACTGCGCCGGATGTTGGCGGGCGCACCGTCCGTGATTTCATAGCCTTCACCGCCCGCGACCAGCCCCATCTCGGAAAGATAGGCGCCCGGCTCCGAACCCAGACGCTCGATGGCCGAGGACAGCATTTCCCGCGCCTTGCCCGACTGGCCGGCCGCCGAAGCCCCGGCAGCCGGCGGCGGATCCCCGCCCAGCAGGTTGGTACGCACAAACCGCAGCACCTCGCGATTGCCGTTACGGGAAAGGATGACACGGTCCGCATAGACGGATTCCAGGGTGGCGCCGCCCGCCACGGCCTGTCCAACGGCATAGAGCTTGCCCACGCCTTGTGCCTGGTCGGTAATGATTGCGCCGGAACGCCGGGGATCGGAACCGGCGAAAACGCCGTCCAGCCGCAGCTGCAAGGAGGTTTCCTGCGTAGCGTTTTCTGCTGCGCCCGACGGCGCGGCAGGCGTCTTGAACAGGCTAAAACCGGCAAGAAGGCTGGTATCGATCTCCGGTTGCGCCACGGCAGGACCGGACTCGGCGACAGGCCGGGGCAAGTCAGCATGATCCTGGCCGGTCACCAGCCACAGGGAGCCGGCCAGACGCCAGCCGAACCAGAGCGTGGCCAGCAGCATCAGGGCCTGGGCCATCCGGCGGTTATGGCCGGCAATGCGCGACCAAGCGGGATTTTTCAAAAAGGAAGCCACTTAATTCTTTTCTTCGGATAATGCCATCATTGTTATAGGCTGCTCAGCGGCTGCGACGAGGTTACCACCACTGCGTCCGGCTCGGCCACACCGCGATATCCGGCGGCATGCATCAGCAGGCGCTGTTTCAGCCTCGCTTCCAGCATATCACCATTAAGGACAAAAGTAGCCAACTCCCCCCCTTGCGCCTCCTTCAGCAACAACGTCAGCGGACCGGCCTGCCCGTCAAGGGCCAGCACCACCGGGGGGAGGGACAACGACTGCTTCTGGCCGTTGATCTGGTAAACCATGTTGCCGCCCTGCCACTCCAGCTGACCGGCGGACCCTTGCCAGGAGCCGCCCTTGTAGGCCAGCGCCACTTTCCGTACGGAAATAGGCACCGGCGGGAATTCCCAGCTTTGCAGGAAGCCGCGCAGGTCACTGCCCGAGAGATCTCCCTGGACATCGTGAAGCTCCCAGCGCCCCTTCCCCAGAAGCACGCCGCCGCCCAGACGGCTGCCCGGCGACAAAAGCTCCCATTTCAGTCCCAAGCCCATCCGCACCAGCGCCAGCGGATCCAGCGACCAGCGCAACTGCCCCTGCAGGGTACGGTATTGCCAGTTGGCCTGCCCCGACCATACGGTGCCGCCCCAGGTAGTCACCATGGGTTTGACGGCGGGCGGCAGGAAGTGCCCGACCACGCGGGCGGGAGTCTGGACAACAAGGGAAAGGAGCAGGATCAGCGTGGCCAGCAAGGCCCAGTTATACGCCCGGGACTCCTGGTCCTCTTTTATTGTTTTTCGGGACATGGCACTTCACTTAAAGAATACGCACTTGCGCGCCGGGACAGCATTTCCGGCACTCTCACACAGAGAGGCCCGCACTGGCAAGCCCCGGCAAGAAAAGGGCAACAAAAAACCCCTGCGGGCAGGGGTTTCGGGCGGCGAAGCGGTACAGCATGAATCAGATGGCGAAGTCTTCCACTTTGGCGCCGGCGGCGACGCGGGCGGCCAGCCAGCGCGGCTGCTTGCCACGGCCTGTCCAGGTTTCGGTCGGGTTGGCCGGATTGCGGTAGCGGATGGCGACCGGCTTCTTCTCGGCGGCCGGAGCCGACTTGCCGCGTCCGCCCTTGGCGCCGACGGCGAGAATCTGGTCGACGGTCATGCCCAGCGCGCGGGCCTTCTCGGCGAACTCCTGATAGGTCTTTTGCAGTTCCTCGTCCTTGCGGGCGGAAATCAAGGCCTGGGCATCGGCGATGACAGCGTTCAGTTCCGATATGGACAACTGACTAAGATCGGGTTTCATGCATGTTCCTCTTCTGTCGTTTTATAGGGGGTGAGGTAAACAGAAAAATCGAAAGAGCGCCAAGCATAAAATAAAATGCCTGGCGATAAAATAGTTAAAACGGCAGATCGTCGTCAAAATCGGAATTTGTCGCGGGAGCGGCCGGGCGATTATTGGCCGGGGCCGGGCGGCTGCTGCGTGAGGATTGCTGATAATCATCCTGCTGGTAACCATAATCCCCGTCCGGCGCGGAAGACTGGCCGCCGCCACCGCCGGAGCGGCCATCCAGCAACTGCATGCTCTGGGCCTTGATTTCCGTGGAGTAACGGTCCTGACCGGTATTCTTGTCCTGCCACTTGCGGGTATGCAGGGAACCTTCCACATAAATCTTGCTGCCCTTGCGCACATATTCGGCTGCGATTTCAGCCAGGCGGCCATAAAAAACAACCCGGTGCCATTCCGTCTGTTCGGTCATCTGTCCGGTATTCTTGTCTTTCCACTGTTCGCTCGTGGCGAGGGAAACAGTCGTTAATGTTCCACCGCCGCCTGCAAAGCTGCGTACTTCCGGGTCACGTCCCACGTTGCCGACCAGAATAACCTTGTTAATGCCACGCATGTTCTTCTACCTTCTACAGTCCATGAAAAATTTGAGAAACGAATTTAGCGGAATTCCCGCTAGACCGCCACCGCCCCGGAAATCAAATCATTCAACTCCTCCGTGTCGAGCCGCTCCTTGTCCACCTTGAGGTATGCCAGCCCATGGGCCGCAATGACCACCGCTTCCTCAACCCCGCGAACCGCCAGCAACCGGTTGGCGACGGCGCGGCCGTCGTCCGGGGAATCAACCCTGACCGACAGCGTCAGGCTGTGCAGGAAACGCGGCTGCTTCATACCCAGCGCCAGCAGGAACCAGGCCAGGGTCAGCAGGCTGAGGATGAAAAAGGCGCCACCGTAGGCTATATGGCCCTCATGGATATTTTTCCAGAGCTGACCGCCGAGAACGCCCCCGGCGCCCGCGCCCAGAAACTGGGCGCTGGAATATATGCCCATCGCGGTGGCCTTGCCGCCCGCCGGCGCTATCTTGCTCAGCAACGAGGGTAATAATGCTTCCTGCAGATTAAAGGCGATAAAAAACAAAACCAGACCTGCGATCAATCCGTATATGGTGGCATATCCCTCCCCCATAACGCCCAGTCCGGCCGACAGCAAAAGGATGCCGGATGCGAATACCTGTTTGATCTTGCGCTTCTTCTCCGCAATGATAATGGCGGGCACCGCCAGTACAAATCCGCCCAGCACCACCGGCAGGTAGACCCAGCCGTGATGGGCCGGCGGAATACCGGCATTATCCCGCAGTAAATGCGGCACCAGGACAAAACATGCCGTCATCACCAGGTGCAATACGAAAATACCGGCATTCAGCCGCATCAATTCGCCATGCCCCAGAATTTTGACGCATTGTTCCCGCCAGTTTTGCGGATTTTGCGGAATGGCGACAGCCGGATGCGGGACGGTCGCCAGCAAGCCCATGCCGGTCACCGCCAGCAGGGACGTGGCCCAGAAAAGCCCCGACAAACCGAAATGGCCGGCCACCAGCGGCCCGATAATAAATGCAACGGCAAAGGAGAGTCCGATACTCAATCCGATACCCGCCATTGCCTTGGTGCGGTTTTCCTCGCGCGTCAGGTCGGCCAGCAAGGCCATGACCACGGCGGAAATGGCGCCCGCGCCCTGAATGGCGCGTCCGGCGATAACGCCCCAGATGGTTGTCGACAGGGCCGCCACGCCTCCGCCGACCGCAAACAGGATCAAGCCCTGGAAAATCAGCCGCTCGCGGTCCATGCGGTCGGCCAGCAGCCCCATGGGAATCTGGAACAGCGCCTGCACCAAGGCGTAGGCGCCGATGGCCAAGCCGATCAGCGCCGGAGTCGCGCCCTGCAGTTGTTGCCCGTAGAGGGCGAAAACGGGAATGATCATGAACAGTCCGAGCATGCGCAAGGCGAATAAGCTCGCCAGCGCCGAGGTTGCCCGTCGTTCGGCCGTTGTCATGCCAGTCATGGAATAACCTGAAAACCGCGAATGAAGGCGCGCATTATACTCCCGGATGAATGCCCGACGTTGAGTGCCGTTCGTCAAAAGTTTTGCATATACTCTGCCACTCCCGGCGG
>DASUIL010000311.1:0-14518 GCA_036273075.1 Fluviicoccus sp.
ACCAACCCGCACCTGACGCTGATCCAGGCACGGGATGTACCGGATTTTCCGGTGACCGACCCGGCTGTGGTGCGCATTCCCGACATGAGCCTGACCCTGCGTGTCGAAGAGATGGAAAACGGCCGCAGCCGTTTCAGCAGTCAGTTACAGGTGGACCCCGGCGGGCGGGTGCCTGTCTGGGCAGCCAACTTCGTGCAGCGGCGCGCGCCCTATGCCACCATGCTGGGGTTGATCCGCATGAACACACCTGAGATAAACACACATGGAGGTGTGCGATAAATGGGATAGACCGGGATTTAAAGGGATGAAACGGGATGGGTCAAATAAAAAAGGTTTGCAGAATAGACAAAAGAACGTGAGCCGAAAAAATTAGCTGTTTTCGGCGTCGTCGGCGAAGAGGTCAGGCTGGCGGCGGGCGAAGTCCAGGGCGCGCATTTTCTTGATGATGCTGTAGGCCCATTGCTCGCTGATGTTGTACTTCCGGGCCAGTTCCTTGGTGTTGTGGCCGTTGAACTCCGAGTAGAGATTCCAGTGCATTTCATCTATGACTAGCCCGCGCGGGATGTAGATAAGCACCCCTCCCCAGTTGCGCGCCAGGCGCAAAGCAGCAGCTGCGCCTACCTCTCTGGCAACAGCATCATCAATCTGCTTTTCCTTCAGCAAGCCGACGACAATGCTGCTCAGCTCATCCAGCATTTCTTTGACGTTGGCGCGGTACGGAACTTCATCTGACATTTCAGATTCCCTCCAGGTAGGCAATGACCGCCTTGGCGTTTTGCTGGTTCAGTTCGTGCGAGCCGGTGACGGACATGCAAAGTTGGTCGATGCTTTGGACCGGCAGCTTTCCTTCGGTTTCCAAAACGATCTTCAAATTGGTGATCTTGTTGAAATCACGATCCAGCCATGACTTCAGGGTTTCAATGGCTTGGCTGGCCTGTGCGGACGACAGCCATTCCATGCGCTCAACACGGGTGATCCGTTTGATATAGGCGTGCAGCGCGGCGTCGCCGGGGTTATTGACGTAGCCCCTGGTATGCAGCTCCAGCCACAGTGCGCGGATCTTCTGGGCCTGCGGGTCTTTCATGGTGTTGGCAACAGGTTTGCCGCCGGTCTTTACGACAAAGCCGCGCGCCTTCATGGCGTCCAGCACCAGCTCCAGCTGAGCGGCCGTCAGCAGTGAAGTGCTGTCGTGCGTGGTCTTGGAGCCGGACTTAACCAGGGCGCGGTATGTCTCTTCGTCCAGGCTAAGTTCGCGCTTGCCGACGTGGATAAGGCGGATCAGTTGCTGGCGTCGGTCTGCGGAAGATTGCCGGGTCATGCGTTTTCTCCAATGGAATGGCTGCTCATCAGTACCCGACCACCACGCCGGGTAGACCGGCCGCGCGAGGCGGCAGGTTTCGCTTATCGGGCTTCGGGTTGATAGGTCTTGCAGATGGCCTGTGGGACCGTCTGGAAGTCACCGGGAACGCAACGGAGGCTCTTCCGTTCAAACCTGGTGCCAACACCGCATGTAACGTCCTCACACAGCTTGCAGTTGGCGCATCCAGGGCGCTGGTCCGGCCGTTGATAGTTCATTTCGGACTTGAGAAGGGTCTTGGTAGCCACGTCACACCCCCGCAATATTGGCGGAGGGTGACTTCTCCGCATGGATCGTAATGTCCCGCTCGTTGCCGCCCTGGATCGTGATATCGCCAGTTGAAACATGCCCTTGTCGGCTTACCATTTCGACAGTTAGACCGACAAAGGCTCCCGTCAGTACAGCCAAGGCATTTACAACATCCTCTTTGATCAGGTCCCCCAGCGCCTCTACAAACCGCTCTTCAGCTTGCGTAACCATGTCTCACACCCCCGCAATATCCAGAATGATCGGCTCATACTTCTGGGTGTCACCGACCCGGACATAAAGCCGCACGTACTCCTTGCTGCCGACAATGGACAGGGCATCGCTGATGGCCTGCATGGCGCGCAACCACTTCTCATCCTTGATATCCAGGCGGCGCAGGCTCAACACGCGGGAAGTGCTGATCTTGCCTTCCTTGTCCACCGCGAACGCGCCGTCGATGATGGCGCGCAGCTCCGGCCGGGCGTTCTCGGTCCACTCGCGCAGGCAGTCGTCAATCAGCGACTTGGCGGCCTGTAAGCGTTCGTCGAAGGTCAGGTGTTCCTGGACAGCCATCTGCACCTTGTACTTGCCGTCATAGCTGTACAGGGTCAGGTTGCCCTTGGCACCGCCGCGCTTCACTTCGTACTTCTCGATGGAGAGTTGTACAAAGGCCGCGATGTCACCAAACAGGTCGGCCTTGAGCTGCTTCAGCATTTGACTGGCGGCGGTGGCCCTGGTGACGCATTCCTTCACCAGCTGGTCACGCAACAGGTCGATTTCCTTGATGTTTGCAATGGGGATCAGCGCGCCGCGATGGTCGGCCATATAGCCTTCAGGGATTGTCGTTGTCATGGTTTCGTTCTTCCTCTTTCAGTGCCGCGCGGCGTTCAAACTCTTCAATGGCGCGCTGGCGGTTGGCTTCAATTTCTTCCGGGGTTTGTGGTGCGGGCCCGGACCCTCCCTTCAACTTCGACATCAGGCCGTTGTAGATGGCCTTGGCCTCTGCTTTTTGCATTGGCCCCCTGTGGGTGTCTTCAACAGGGGCTTCAACTTTTTTTCGCGGCGGAGGTGGGTCATGG
The DNA here is from genome assembly GCA_036273075.1 of Fluviicoccus sp. GTDB lineage: Bacteria > Pseudomonadota > Gammaproteobacteria > Pseudomonadales > Moraxellaceae > Fluviicoccus. Next base: position 2,683 of record DASUIL010000311.1, read on the forward strand.
GTGTTATCCGCTGCTTTCACCGGGTTGGACTTATCAGCCAGGCCAATGGTCTTGGCATCAATGCTCATCATGATTTCCAGCAAGTAACCGTGCGTTTTAAGCGGCAGGGTCAGGCCGTCACGCTGGGCTAGAACCCGTTCCATACCATGCAGCCAGTACGGCAACGGTGCGCTGAAAATCTGGCCTCCACGCTCAAACTGTGCGGCTTTGATCATCCCGGCTACTTCACCCAGGATCGTGGATGTACGCGCCCAGGACAGCTTGCTTTTACGGGGGCGGAACAGCCCCAGGTATTGCACCGCCAACCGCCAGGCGGCTGGCTCCATTTCCCCAGCCAACTGGACAACGTCGGCGGCTCCATCCTCAGCGGCCAGCAATGAGTCCAGGCTGTTGACTGAACCGCATGCCGGACACTTAATGTGCATGGCGACCCTCGCCGAAGATCCACGTCCACAGCCGGTGCAGCAGTCCGTGATGGTTGCGGGTTGCCTGTGGCGGCCGCGCCACCGGCGGCGTGGGCAGATACACTTCCGGCGGGGCTTCCCTGGAGTCCATGGGAACGATCCAGCGGATGCGGACACCCCAGAAAAAGGCCTGCCAGATTTCCTTGTCACCCACACGGGTGTGGAGCTTGCCTTTCAACTCTTCCACCGGGCCGGTCGGGTCAACCAGGATGTCGGTCATCGGGCAGCTTTCCGGGTAGCACACGGAAATGACCCGGAAGCCGCGCTTGACCAACATGCCCTGGACTTCCACAGAACGTTCGTATTCGCCTTGCGCGAGGATTTGCAGCGCATCGAGACGTTCCATGTCAGACCCCCTTGATCAGTTCGGCCGTGACGCGCGGGACGCCGAATTCAGCGGCGGCGTTCATGGCGGCGGTGATGACGTTCTGGACAGCCAGGGGATAAAGCACGCTGAAGGCTTCACGGCCGGGACGCTGGTTGCCGGAGTTCGTCAGCTTGCCGCGCAGCGCCTCGATGGCGTCTTCATCCATGACGTTATCCAGATCCACACCGGCCGCTTTGAAGCGCGCTTGGATGAACGGCTTCAGGTTTTCTTGCAGCGGGTTGAGCGTGACCATTTCGCAGCGCTGCACCACTTCACGTACCGCCGGATTACGCTCATCCAGCTTCTGGGCCAGTTCGGGCTGGCCGATCAGGATGATGCCCAGCGGACGCTTGAAGCCGTCTTCCAGTTCATGGAAGCGCTTCAGGTGCTTCAGCGTGGCGATGGGCAGCGAATGCGCCTCTTCAATGATTAGGACATGGCTGTAACCGGCGCGCGACGAGTCAGACAGGGCTTTTGCCGTCTGGGAGAACCGGGCTTCCGGGCTGGACTTGGGGCGCTCCAGCGGGGCAACGGCGGACATGATCGCTTCGGCGATGTGTGTTGACTTGAGCGTTTTTCCCTTGGTGTCGTTGTCTTCCATGGCCAGCACATGCGGCTGAATGACGATAACCGGCTGGCCGCGCAGGCGCTCCAGCAGGTCACGGCGCAGGGTGGACTTGCCGGAGCCGGATTCACCCACCACCGCGACAAAGCCGCCTTGCTTGGCCGTGGACAGCAGCGCTTCACGGACATAGCGAATATCCGGCGACAGATAGACTTCCTCGCTGGAACGGACTTCGGCGAACGGGTCGCGGAAGATGGCGAAGTGCTTCTTGGCGGCTTGGGACAGGGTTTGTTTGCGCAGCAGCATGATTTCTTCCTCTTTTTGTTCCGGGGCATCCGGTTGCTTTTCAGGGGTAACTTCATCCAGGGCGCCAGCGACCGGCAGGCCGTGGCTTTCCAGGAATGCGTGGATCTTGTTGGTCAACTCGATTCGCGGAATCGACTTCGGCCAGATGCCGTGCCGTGCCAGTTGAGTGACGGTTGCAGTGGAGACATTGGCAGCACGCGCCAGATCCGCTTGGCTGGTTTTGCTGTCTTCCAGGATTTGCTTGAGCTTGAGCATTACGCACCTCCGATAGCGCGCAGGCCGGGCCGCGCGTCTGACTTGAAGCGGTCGGCGACGGCATCCAGTTCACCTTCAGGGATACCGTCCGGGTACTGGCTTTGCAGCCAGGCGAAGCTGTCAGCGGTCCACAGGTCGCCCACCATCGGCTTCAGCAGCTTGGCGGCGGCGAAATGGGTCAGCGGAACGGCTTCAATACGGGTTGTAGGGATGTCCATGGCGGTGCCACGGCGCGGCAGGAACGTGGGCAGATCGGCATCCGCTACGGGCTTGTATGGGTCAATCTCGCCGCCAAACGGCAATTCCTTGGCCTTGCGCTTGGCCTTGGCTTCCTCGGCATTGGTAGCGCCCATCACCAACTGTTCAACCTCGGCGGCGGCGTGCTGGGCCGGGGTCATGCCGTGGGCCTTGTAGCTGCGGCCGATGGTGGGCGAGCCTTCAGCAAAGCCGAACTGGCTGTGATTGATGGCATCGACCACATGGAAAACCTGATGGCCTTCATCATTGACAAGGACGATTTGCGCACTGGATGAATCCGCGAAGGCATTGCGGGTGACCAGCAGCTTCTCGCCAACCATTACGCCGGGGATGTTGGAAACATCGAATTCACGGCCGCGATAGCTGACACGCAGGAACGGCGATACCACCCGCTCTTCCGGCGCGGTGTACGCCAGATCCCGGCAGACATCCACCGGCGGCGCGATGCGCAGCTGGTCTTGCCGGATGTGCAGCCACCCTTCATAGCGGGTCATGTTGGTGCGGGTGTGGATGCGCTTGGCGTTGAAATACTTCATCCAGCGCCAGCACTCCTGATTCAGCTGCGCCAGCGTCTCGATGCGCAGGAAGCGCAGGCCTTGCTCAAACTCGCATTCGATCAGGTTGTTGGCCTGCTCGACCTGCCCCTTGGCCCACGGTTGGCCGGGTTTGTTGATCTGGATTTCCACGCCCAGCGCCAGACACAGGTTGCGGAATACCGCGCCGGTGTTGGCGGAGCCGGGGTCCAGCATGATCATCTTCGGCACGCCATAGAACGGGTCTTGCGGTCCCCGATTCTGGATGGCGTTGATGAACGTGCTGCTGAGGTTGGCCCCGCTTTCCGCACCCATGACGTACTCAACATAGAACGCGCCGCTGGCGTGATCGGTGAAGACATAGCGCCATACGCGGTCATTGGAAATGCGCGCCAGGTTGGCCGGTTTGTTCTTGTAGAACTCATCGGCTGGCATGGCGTTCAGGCCGGATTGACCGTGCAGGTAGTACAGGACGCACAGCGACGGGTCAGCCTGCCAGACGTGGTTCGGGTGATCGCTGGCCAGCTGCTGCTTCGGTGCTGGCTGCATCAGCTGGTCAGGGTGGAGGCCCATGGCATACAGCGACCGGCGCACCGCGCTGATGGACAGCGGGATGAACTTGCCGCTTTCATCGGTGCGCCCGGCAATGATCTTGCCGTTGGCGCGCAGGATTTCCACGGCAGTTTCCACCTTAGCCAGCCGCTTGCCGTTGCGACGGGTGGACTCCAGAAGGTATGCCGCGATCATCAGACCTTCATCCCGCGTCAGTGAACAGCGCCCGGCATCCGCCCGACGCTTGCGCTGCGGGCGGGCGGTCACTGCCTTGAGCTGGCGATGCAGGGTAGCCAGGCTGATGTTCATTTCCTTGGCAGCCGCCTCGTAAATAGCGCCACGCTGGCCGTGACCGGCGGCGGCGGCGTCCCTGGCCACAGCCTGAAGGCGCTCGATCATCAGTTGGTTTGGCATGGCGGCCATGGTTTACTCCCCCATCCGCAGTACGCTGGGCCGGGTGTCGGCATCCAGGGCAACCGGGATTTCGTGATGGACACGGATTTCGTGAATAGTGCGTTCCAGGGAAAGCAGCGCACCGGCCAGATACGGGCGCGGGTCTTGGCCAATGGCCTTGGAACGCTCTATCACGGCGGAAACGGCTTGGTTCAGGTCGCCGCGAATGGCTGCCTCAACGCTGAAGGTGATGCCTGCCACCTGCTCTTGCATGTGGCGGGCTTCTTCGTCCGGAGCCATGGATTCAATGAGCTTGGTAGCCTTGTGCAGATCCGTGGCCAACTGGTCGATCTTGGCGTTTTTATCGGCCAGCACCTTGCCCTGGGCTTCGTGGTCGGCTTGAGCCTCGGCCAGCTTGGTTTCCAGTTCGGCCTTTTCGCGGGCGTGCTTGGAAATCAGTTCTTCGGCCAGGTCGATAAAGCCTTCCTTGTCGCCGGTCTTGGCGGCTTCGATCAGCAACAGCTTCTGGTCTTCGTCCAGACGGCGGTACTGGCGCATTTCACGGTAGCCGATGCCCATGCGGGACATGGATTCCAGAGCCTCTTCGCCGAAGGCCTTGAGGTTGGCAATGTCGAGATCGACCTTGTCAGCAGACCGTCCAAGCAAGCCGCAGAACTCATCCCAAGTTCCATTCAAAATCTCCGAACCGTTCGGAGTTTTTTGCCCCTTCAAAGCCCGGTACAGCTTGTTTTCCTTGACATAGGCCAGCTTGGAAGTCCGAACGGTTCGGGAAAAATCTTCGAATGCAGAGGCCATCTGTGTTTGGCCCAGCAACTGATTCACCAGGTCACGTTCACCGGCATAACTGTCCTGAAGGTTGCTCAGCAGGCGTGCATCCTGGGCGGCGGAATCCACCCAGTCATGCTGTTCTTCTTTGATCTCTTTACTCATCACTCAGCCCCTTACCGAGCGCCAGCGGCGACGCGCTGACGGATTTCGTTGATGCGACCCACTGCGCTATCCATCTCGCGGGCATAGGCCTCGGCGAACTGGAGTGCGGCGATGGACGGGGCAAAGCGGCCGTTGTCCAGCCGGGTGGCCCAGCCGGTGGAAATGAGGGTTTCCACGGCACGGGTCACGCCGCTCGGCGGCATGTTCAGTTGCTTGCAGAGCGCATCATTGCTGATGCCGTCCAGGCTGTGGCCCTTCAGGGCTTTCAGCACGTTCAGCACCTTGGCGGCTGCGGGTACGATTTTGGGTTGATGCATGACTTCGTTACTCCTGCGAGAGGTCAAATTGCGGGGCGTGGTGTTGGCTCACGTTGCCCCGATGCCAGGCGAGGCCTTCCAGACCGGTCTGGATGGCGGCAATGGTTTCTTCGGCCGTTGAATTGCCGTTGTGAAAGCTGATGATGGCGCCAGTGGCTTTGTTCAGGACTTCCTGAAGTTGCAGCACGTCCTGGGCTGTGGTTTTACGACCGGTGGGAACGGTGATCAGGATCTTGTCTGCGGCGCTGGCCATCCAGCGGGTAACCAGATCAATGCCGCAAACCTGTTCATATGCAGGGACCATCACCAGCGGGATGCGGCCGGTTTGCAGCCACTTGTAAAGAGTGAAGTGGTCCGGCAGGCCCATGCGCTCGGCAATGCGCTCCACAGACAGGTTGCGAGTCTCACGGGCGTGCTCTTTGCACAGTTCCAATGCCTGTCTGGCGCTGGTGGGTTGAACCCGTTTCCAATTACGTGCCATTGCTGGATTTCCTCTTCTTCTTGGTGTTCCAATCAAAAAACGTTTTTGCGGATAGACAACGCTTTTGTCTCAGGTGCAAAGTTTTGGGGTACAGTTCACCCACCGGAGAAATGCGATGTCATCTGAACGGATTGCCCAACTTGAGGGTCAGGTAAATGCGCTGGCCCATGCGTGGCTTCGTCTTGTTGCTGCCCTTGAGATTCAGGGGAAACTTGATGTAGCACCTCTTGAGACAGAGCTACTTGGCGTTGTGTGGCCTGATCCAGCAGTTGCTGACGTGTCGAAACAGACGATGGGCTGGCTGTGCGAGCAGCTTTCCGAGGCGCGGAGTAATCGCCAATCGACGGCGCTTCCAGATTGAAACCGAGCGCACTGATGCCCAGCGGGATGACTTTGGCCGGAGAAACATCCACCGCCCCGCCGGTGCGTACCATGTTGGCGATCAGCATGGTCTGCGCCGTGGTCAATGCCTGGCAGCCGTCCGGCTTGCGGGTCAGTTCGCTGATGCGCACGGCAATGTCCAGCAAGGCGCGGTCCTGCTTCATGCGGCTGTATTTCTTGATGGCGTGCGCGGTGGCCACGGTTTGGAAAACCAAGGGCAGCGGGATGCCGTATTGCTCGGCCAGCTGTGCGTGGTTCTGCCCGGTGAAGTCGCGGGCGATACCGGCGAAGATGGTGGTGATACGGTGAAGGATCATGGCTAGTCTCAGGCGGCCAGGGATTCTTGGGACTGGGGCTTAACCTTCAGGCCCAGCTTGACGGCAATTTCATGCGCCTTGCCGTAGTGGCATTTCGCCTGGCCATTCAGGACGCGATAAACCTCGCCCCTGGAGTAGCCGTTTTCGGTAGCCCATTCAGTGATGGTCTTCCCGAGATTTTTGAAGCGCTCCTTGACCTGTTCAGGGGTGAGCGGTCGGTGTTGTGAGGCCATCTTGCGTGCTCCTGTGATGCAAAGATGTTTAGTGTTTATCTGCAACTTGAAGCAATTATTTCTCTGTTTTGAGGAAGTGTCAAATGAAAAATCTCAGAGATGAAGAATTTGGGCATGGGACAGTTCTTCAAAGGATTGCAGATGCTTACGCCGCAAGCTCTCTGGCTGACTTAATCATTAAGATGGATGTCCCTCAAAAGACCCTTTATGGCTGGAAATACAGAGGAACCGTGCCTTATGAGCAAGTCGAGAAGGTGGCGATAAGCAAAGGCGTGAGCCTTGATTGGCTCATGCTTGGGCGTGGATTACCTCGGAACGAAGAAGAAAAGCCGAGTGTTCGGCAACCCGAAGAACTGGTGATGGTTCCGCGATATGATGTGAAGGCAAGTGCAGGTGATGGGCTGTTGATCCACTCTGAGGCCGTAGTCGATCGCCTGGCTTTTCGGAGGGAATGGATCTCACTTATGGGCCTGAACCCCAAAAGGCTGGCGATGATCCATGTTGAAGGCGACAGCATGGAGCCGACCCTTTTTGACAATGACATCATCCTGATCAACCTGGATGTCACCGAATTAAAAGAGGATGGCGTCTACGTGATCCAGCACCGTGATGTACTGCGTGTGAAGCGTATTCAAAACAAGATGACCGGTGAGGTCGTCATCAGAAGCGACAACCATGCGTATGAGTCAGAGACTTTGATGCCAGCAGATGCTGAGCGTCTGCATGTGGTTGGTCGGGTTGTCTGGTTCGGAAGGGAGTTGTGAAATGAATAAAGCGCTGATAGTGGGTGCTGCCTGGCTAATGCTGTCGGCACAGCCCGTGAAAGCTGATAGCACGCCATTATTGAGCAAGACGCTTGACGCCAGTCAGATAGTTCAAGGACTGCCGCTTACCCACAAGACCATATTGAAAAGCGGCAATGGCAGTAAAAAGGTAAGCTGGGATATCAAAGGGGCTGAATCAAGCGGCTTCGAAATTATCGGCAATGACCAACATGATGCGGACACCGTCAGTTGGAGCTGTCACCAGTTCGACCATAACGGTAATAGCATCAAGCCAAATTCCCCGGATACCTTCTGCTACCAATTTTTTGTTAAAGTGCTGCGCAACGTAGTAAAGAATCCAGATCAGATTGCCGCAACCATTATGCCAATGGCTGTCAGGAATAATCCTAGTACCGTCGGGCCGACATACGGCGACATCACGATTTATACGGATAGCAATTACTTCTTCATTCGCCGCAAATCCCGCATGTAGCCCCTTTTCAAAACTACTTTAATATCCCCCATCCCCCCAGCACCGCCATCATGGCGGTGTTCGTTTTTCTGCGTCTGAAAAAAGGAGAGCACCCCTAGCTTGACTAGCCACGGACGGGTGCTTTCAACGGAGAACACCGGCACGGACGCCATCATTCCCGAATCAATCCGAGAACAGCAATGGATAATCAGCACCGCAAAATCACCGGTTACCGTGAACTCAGTCAGGAAGAAATTGACCTGATGAACCGGATCAAAGCCAAAGGCAAAGAGCTTCTGGATCTGCAAGCCGAGCTTTCATCCCGGCTCTCTACCGATGCTGAGGTTAAGGCGTCGGCGGCCCGGTTATCCAAACTGGCTCCGGAGGATGAAGCCAGCGATGAATGCGTCGAGCTTCGCCGCTTCCAGGCAGCTGAGCCGCAGCGCTGGGCCGCCATCGGCAAGACCGATATCCAGACCGGCATCATGGCTCTGGTTCGCGCCGTAGCTCAGCCTGCTGGCATTTGAGGATTACGTCATGGCCAGCCGCAGCATCGAGCATCTGCACCCCAATCTTCAGCCCCTGTGCCGCGCCTTCCTGCACCGCTGCGAAGAAGCTGGCCTGAACGTGATCATCACCTGTACCTATCGCACGAATGCCGAACAGGAACAGCTGTACGCCCTGGGCCGTACCGTCAAAAGCCACATTGGACCCTTCAACGCCAAGCGGCCGCTGGGTAGCACGGTCACCCGCGCCCGCGCCGGACAGTCCGCCCACAACTTCAGCGTCGCCGGTGTTCCAGCTGCCAGGGCTTTTGATATTGGCGTGCTGGTCAACGGCAAATACGACGCAGCCGGCACCCACCCGGATTGGCAGGCCGCCGGAAAAATTGGCATGGCGCTGGGCCTGAAATGGTACGGCGCACCCGGTTCGCCATTCCGCGAGCTTCCCCATTTTGAACTGAAGAGCACCTGACATGGCCGATAAAAAACCCAACACCCCGCCATCCAAGCCGTGGTGGAAGTCCAAAACCATCTGGTTCAACGCACTTGCCACAATCGCCGGTGGCGTTGAAGTGGTCGCCCAGAACCTGCCGGTATTGCAAGCCGTGTTGCCGCCCGGAACCGGCGCAGCCTTGGCGGTGGTGGTGCCGGTGGCAAACGTGATCCTGCGAGCGTTGACCAAGAGCGCCGTTCATGGCGGACAGACTCAGCAACCGCCTGCGGCGGAAGGCTAAGGAGCCGCCATGAGTGACGAAGCCAAAATAGCCATTCAGGGTTTGCAGTGGTTCTGTACCTTCTGTCTGGCGCTGTTCACCTTCATCACGCACCGCAGCGCCGCGCGCGCCAGCCAGGTGCAGCAAGTCAGTGACAAGGTCAGCGCCGTCAGTGAGCGGGTCACGGCCGTGGAAGAACAGCTGCGCCACATTCCCGACCCTGACCTGCTGCACAACCTGGACGGCGACATGAAGGCCATCAAGGCCGAATTGCGCCATATGCGGGACGCCTTGACCCCTTTGGCCAAGAGCCTGGACCGCATCAACGACTACCTGCTGAATAACAAGTGAACCTGCCATGAGCCAATTTGCCGACTTTGTCCGTGAAGAACAGCGCCTGGTGCTGCTGCGCCTGCTGCATGAAATGCCGCGCTACCAGTCCAACAGCAGCCTGTTGTGTACCGGCATGGAGCGCTTTGGCCTGCCCATGACCCGCGACCAGGTCAAGACCGAACTGCACTGGCTGCGTGACCAGGGCTTGCTGGAGATTCAGGACGTGGGTTCTGTGACCGTGGCTACCCTGAAAGATCGTGGCGCCGATGTGGCCACGGGCATGGCCCGCGTTCCTGGCATCAAGCGGCCGGGAGCCTGACATGCCGCGCCCCTCAAGTATCAAGACCCTGCCTCCGGAGCAGCGCGCCTTCATTGAAAAGCTGCTGCGCAAGGACCAGCACACCCTGGACGAAATGCTGGCGCTGATCCGCAAGGAGTTCCCCGCCCAGGGCGGCCCCAGCCGCTCCAGTTTGGGCCGGTACCGGCAGTCTTTCGAGGAAATGTCCGGGCGCATGCGCATGATCCAGGAAGCCAGTCAGATGCTGGTCTCCGAGTTCGGCGAGGACGTGGACGACAAGGCCGGGGCACTGCTGACTCAGGCCGTTACCACGCTGGTGACTACCTGCGCCCTGGAGTCGAACGCGGCCGATGCGGAACTGACCACCAAGGAGGCCGGGGAACTGGCGCGCGCGGCGCGGGCGGTGATGGAAGCCCGCACCATGAGCCTGAAGGAACGCAAGGCCATCCGGCAGGCCTATGCTGAAGAGGCCGCCAATGCCGTGACGGAAGAGCTGCGCGGGCAGGACGGCATGTCGGAAGAGCTGGAAAACAAGATTCGCGGCATCCTGTTAGGGAAGGCCTGACATGGCTCAACCCGCTGCTGATTCCGGAAAACTGATTCCACGCGGGGCCCCGCGCAAGATCGACCTGCGCGAGGAAATGGAGATCCACGGCGTAGTGGTGCCGCAGGATGTCGGTGACGCCATTCCCACTGGCGATGCCGTGTTCCTGGGCTATCAGCAGCGCTGGTTTGAAGACACCAGCGAAATCATGATTGCCGAGAAGAGCCGCCGCACGGGTTTGACCTGGGCGGAGGCCGGGCGCAACGTGATGAACGCCGCCAAACCCCGCAAGCGTGGCGGCTGCAATACCTTCTACGTGGGCAGCAAGCAGGAAATGGCGCTGGAATACATCGCCGCCTGTGCCTTGTTTGCCCGCGCCTTCAACCAGCTGGCGGAAGCGGACGTTTACGAACAGACCTTCTGGGACAGCGCGAAGAAGGAAGAAATCCTCACCTACATGATCCGCTTCCCCAAAAGCGGTTTCAAAATCCAGGCGCTGTCCAGCCGCCCCAGCAACCTGCGCGGTTTGCAGGGCGACGTGGTCATTGACGAGGCAGCCTTCCACGAGTCGCTGGAAGAGCTTCTGAAGGCCGCCCTGGCGCTGACCATGTGGGGCAACAAGGTACGCCTGATCAGCACTCACAACGGCGTGGATAACCCCTTCAACACCTACATCCAGGACGCCCGCGAGGGCCGCAAGGAATACAGCATCCACCGCATCACCCTGGATGACGCCATTGCGGAAGGCCTCTACAAGCGCATCTGTTTCGTGACCGGCAAGGAGTGGTCGGCGGCGGCGGAAACAGAGTGGCGGGACAAGCTGTACAAGAATGCCCCCAACCCGGAAAGCGCTGCTGAGGAATACGGCTGCGTGCCGAAGAAGAGCGGCGGCAACTACCTGTCGCGGGTGCTGATCGAGGCGGCCATGGTGGCTGATCGGTCGATTCCCATCCTGACCTTTGAAGCCCCGAAAGACTTCCTGGAATGGGCTCCGCACCTTCGGGAAGCGGAGGTCAAGGACTGGTGCGAGGCCAACCTGCTGCCGGTACTGAAGACACTGAATCCGGATGACCGGCATGTCTTTGGCGAGGACTTTGCCCGGCGCGGTGACCTGTCGATATTCGCCCCCCTGTCGATCAAACGGGATCTGCGCAAGCGGACTCCGTTCGTGGTTGAACTGCGCAGCATGCCCTATGAATGCCAGAAGCAAATCCTGATCTACCTGTTGGACCGCCTGCCGCGCTTTCAGGCATCCGCCTTTGACGCTACCGGCAACGGCGGCTGGCTGGCCGAGGCCGCCGCCACCAAGTACGGCACCGGCATGGTTGACCAGGTGCAGCTGAATCAGCCTTGGTACGCCGAGTGGATGCCCAAGCTGAAGGGTGAATTTGAAGCACAGAACATCGAGATTCCCCGCCACCAGAACATCCTGGACGACCTGCTGAGCATCAAGTTGGTGAACGGCATTCCCTTGATCGACAAGGGCCGCACCAAGGATGAAGGCGCGGCGGACAGCAAGGCCAAGCGGCACGGCGACTTCGCGGTGGCGCTGGCCATGGCTGTGCGTGCCAGCTGGATGGAAGGCGGCGCGATTGATTACCAGGGCGCGCCGGGGCGCGGCCGCGAGGCTGAAGACCACGATGATGACGATGATACGCCGCGTGGCAAGGGGGGCTGGTGATGGACGAGAAACTGAACGAAAAGCTGCGCCAGCTGCGCGCCGGTGAACTCCGAGCCGTCGGCAAGCAACGCGCACGCATACTGAAACGCCGCCGTGTCCCCGTCTGGTGGGACAAAGACCTGATGACTTACGTGTGGAGACCCTGATGGGCACCA
>DASUIL010000312.1:0-5745 GCA_036273075.1 Fluviicoccus sp.
TGCACCAGGTCGCCGGTGCTGACACGCACTTCCGACAGCACGCAATCGTCCTTGGCGGTGATGCGGTGTTCCATCTTCATGGCTTCCATCACCACCAGCGCCTCGCCCTTCTTCACCGCCTGACCGGCGGAGACCAGCACAGCGGTGATGCGGCCGGTCATCGGCGCGCGGTAGCCCGCATGACCGTCATCCGCGCCCTTGGCGTGCTTCCACGGCTCCACCAGGCTGCATTGCCACAGGAAGCCTTCGTGCGTCAGCTGCAGGCCGTGGTGGTCGATGGTGACGTTGAAGGCGACGCGGTTGCGGTCATCCTGCCACACGAACTGTTCCTCGAACTCCGAGAAGCTGAAGCGGCCTTCCTGTTCACCCTGACGCCAGTGGAAGCCGTCGGCGGTCGGGGTCAGGTCCAGTTCACAGACTTCGTCGTTGAGGTTGAGGCGCAGATGCGTGTGGTTGTCGCCGCACAGCCGCCAGCTGGCCAGCCCGGCCCAGGGCGAGGCATCGCCGCGCTGCGCGGTGGCGGATTGCTGCTGCGTGAAGAACCAGGCGGCCGCCGTCAGCAGCGCCGCGTGGTGATGCGGGCTCTGGCGGTTCAGTAAATCGTCGTGGCGCTGGATCAGGAAGGCTGTATCCAGCTGACCGGCGATGAAGTCCGGATGCGACAGCACGCGCTGCAGGTAACTCAGGTTATGGCGCAGGCCGCTGACGCGCATCCCGGCCAGCGTCTGCACCAGCCGGGTGATGGCCAGCTCGCGGGATTCACCCCAGGCGATCACCTTGGCCAGCATCGGGTCGTAGTACGGGGAAATCTCGTCGCCGCTCTGGAAGCCGGTATCGACGCGCTGCCAGTCCGCGCCCTGCGGGTAGCTGAAGCGGGTCAGGCGGCCGATCTGCGGCAGGAAGTCATGGGCCGGGTCTTCGGCGTAGAGACGCACTTCCACGGCGCATCCGTTCGGTTTCAGCTCATTCTGGGTGAAGGGCAGCGGCTCGCCGCTGGCGATGCGCAGTTGCCACTCCACCAGATCCAGGCCGCTGATCATTTCCGTGACCGGATGTTCCACTTGAAGACGGGTGTTCATCTCCATGAAATAAAAGGCATTGTTGGCGACGAGAAACTCGATGGTTCCGGCGTTGCTGTAGCCGATGGCCTTGGCGGCCTGCACGGCGGCCTCGCCCATGGCGCGACGCAGTTCCGGCGACAGATCGGGGGCCGGAGCCTCTTCCACCACCTTCTGGTGACGGCGTTGCAGCGAGCAGTCACGGTCAAACAGGTAAACGCAATTGCCGTGTTTGTCCGCCAGCACTTGCACTTCCACATGACGAGGCTTCACCAGCAGCTTTTCCACCAGCAGGCGGCTGTCGCCGAAACTGCTGAGACCTTCCCGCTGCGCGGCCTGGATCGCTTCCTTCAGTTCTTCCGGCGCATGCACCGCGCGCATGCCCTTGCCGCCACCCCCGGCCGAGGCCTTCAGCAGCACCGGCAGGCCGATTTCCAGCGACTTGGCGACCAGCGTCGCTTCATCCTGCGCTTCGCCGTGATAACCGGGAATTAGCGGCACGCCCGCCTGCTGCATCAGCGACTTGGCCTGCGACTTGCCACCCATGGCGGCAATGGCGCTGGCCGACGGACCGATAAAAGTCAGCCCGGCCTCGGCGACGGCGGCGGCAAAACCGCTGTTCTCGGAGAGGAAGCCGTAACCGGGATGGATGGCGTCCGCGCCGCATTGCCTGGCGACGTCGATGATCTTGTCGGCGCGCAGGTAGCTTTCCCGGGTCGGGGCGGGACCGATGCAATAGGCCTCATCCGCCATTTGCACATGACGGGCGCGGGCGTCGGCCGTGGAATAGACCGCCACCGTGCGTACCCCCAGCTTGCGGGCGGTGCGGATGACGCGACAGGCGATTTCGCCGCGATTGGCGATCAGCAGTTTCTTGATCATGGTGTCGGAATCCAGTTGGCGGGACGCTTGTCGAGGAAGGCTTTCAGCCCTTCCTGCCCTTCAGCGCCGGCGCGCAGGGTGGCGATCAGGTGGGTGGTGTAGTCGCGGATTTCGGGGGTGCTGGCTTCGGCGACGCGATGGATCAGCTGCTTGCAGGCGGCTAGCGCCACCGGGCCGTTGGCGAGCAGGGTGTTGACCAGTTTGTCGGCTTCATCATCCAGCACTTCCGGGGCCACGACTTGCTGCACCAGCCCGGTCTGGCAGGCGGTGTCGGCGCTGAAGCGCTCGGCGGTGAGGAAATAGCGCTGCGCCTGACGCGCGCCCATGGCGGCAATGACATAAGGGCTGATCACGGCGGGGGCCAGGCCCAGCTTCACTTCCGACAGGCAAAAGCTGGCGCCGGTGCTGGCAATGGCTATATCGCAGCAGCTGACCAGTCCGACGCCGCCGCCAAAGGCGGGGCCCTGCACCACGGCCACGGTAGGGGCGGGGAAGCGGTAGATGCGTTCCATCAGCTCGGCCAAGGCCTGCGAGTCGCGCAGGTTGTCGTCAAAGTCGTATTGGGCGACGCGCTTCATCCAGTTCAGGTCGGCCCCGGCGGAAAAGCTCTTGCCGTTGGAACGCAGCACCAGCACCCGCACGGCGGGGTCGGCGGCATAATGGGTCAGCACGCGGTTCAGTTCGGCGATCAGGGTGTCGTCGAAGGCGTTGTGCAGTTGCGGGCGGTCGAGGCAGAGGGTGGCGACGCCGCGTGAATCCAGTTCATGTTGGAGCATGTCGTCACCTCACATCCGGAACACGCCGAACTTCGTGTCTTCAATCGGCGCGTTCAGCGACGCCGAAATCGCCAGTCCCAATACATCGCGGGTTTGCGCCGGGTCGATCACACCGTCATCCCACAAGCGCGCGCTGGCGTAGTAGGGGTGCGATTCCCGGGCATACTTGTCGACGTAGGGTTGCTTGAACTCCGCTTCCTGTTCCGGCGTCCAGTGCACGCCGCGCTTGGCCATAGCCGCTTTCTTCACATCGGTCAGTACCCCGGCGGCCTGTTCGCCGCCCATCACCGCGATGCGCGCGTTCGGCCACATGAACATGAAACGCGGACTGTAGGCGCGGCCGCACATGCCGTAATTACCGGCCCCGTAGGACCCCCCGATCACCACCGTGAACTTCGGCACCTTGGCGCAGGCCACGGCCATCACCATCTTCGCGCCGTTCTTGGCGATGCCGCCTTCCTCATACTTCTTGCCGACCATGAAGCCGGTGATGTTTTGCAGGAACACCAAGGGAATGCCGCGCTGGCTGCACAGTTCAATGAAATGAGCGCCTTTCATCGCGGATTCGCTGAACAAGACGCCATTATTGGCGACGATGCCCACCGGATAGCCCCACAGGTGCGCAAAGCCGCAGACCAGCGTCGGGCCGTACAACGGCTTGAACTCATCAAAGGCGGAATCGTCCACCAGCCGCGCGATGATCTCGCGCACATCGAAAGGCTGGCGCGGGTCCTTGGGAATGATGCCGTACAGTTCTTCCGCCGAAAAACGCGGCGCGACCGGCGCGCGCACGGCCAGTTGATCCGGCTTGCGGCGGTTCAGGTGCGAAATGGCGGCGCGGGCAAGGGCGAGGGCATGCTCATCGTTGTCGGCCAGCTGGTCGGTGACGCCGGAAATGCGCGCGTGCAACTCGCCACCGCCCAGATCCTCGGCGCTGACGATTTCCCCGGTCGCGGCCTTCACCAGCGGCGGCCCGGCCAGGAAGATGGTGCCCTGGTTCTTGACGATGATTGCCTCGTCCGCCATCGCCGGGACATACGCGCCGCCGGCGGTGCAGGAACCCATCACCACCGCGATTTGCGGGATGTTCTGCGCCGACAGGTTGGCCTGATTGAAGAAGATGCGCCCGAAATGCTGCTCGTCCGGGAAGACCTCGTCCTGACGCGGCAGGTTTGCGCCGCCGGAATCGACCAGATAGATGCAGGGCAGATGGTTTTCCTCGGCGATCTTCTGCGCCCGCAGGTGCTTCTTCACCGTCAGCGGATAATAAGAACCGCCCTTCACGGTTGCATCGTTGGCCGCAATGATGCACTCGATTCCGGCCACCCGACCAATCCCCGCCACCAGCCCGGCTGCAGGCACGTCTTCATCGTCATAAACTTCGAATGCCGCCAGCGGCGACAGTTCCAGGAACGGCGAACCTGGGTCGAGCAGAGTGTTGATGCGTTCACGCGCGGTCAGCTTTCCGCGCGCCTTGTGGCGCTTCACGGCGTCTTCACCGCCGCCTTGGGCGATGTAAGCGAGCTTGGCTTTCAGGTCATCCACCAGCGCGCGCAGTGCGGCGGCGTTTTCCTGAAAACCGGGGCTGTGGGGGTTCAGCTGGGTGGAAAGGATGGGCATGGCGGGGTACCTCGGAAATCGTGTTCGGTATTGGGTTTCCCTCCCCACCTGTGGGGGAGGGTTAGGGTGGGGGGTACGGAATGTCAATCAAACACAATCGTGTTCCGGCCGCATTCCGTACCCCCCATCCCAGCCTTCCCCCACAAGGGGGGAAGGAGCTTCAGGCCGTTTCCTTGAACAATTCCCGCCCGATCAGCATACGCCGGATTTCCGAGGTGCCAGCGCCGATTTCATAGAGCTTGGCGTCGCGCAGCAGGCGGCCGGTGGCGCAGTCGTTCATGTAGCCGTTGCCGCCCAGGATCTGGATGGCGTCAAGCGCCATCTGCGTGGCGTTCTCGGCGGTATAGAGGATAACGGCGGCGGCGTCCTTGCGGGCGGTTTCCTGACGGTCGCAGGCTTGGGCCACGGCGTACAGGTAGGCGCGCGAGGCGTTCAGCTTGGTGTACATGTCCGCCACCTTGCCCTGGATCAGCTGGAACTCGCCGATGGCCTGGCCGAACTGCTTGCGCTCGTGGATGTAGGGCACCACGATATCCATGCAGGCCTGCATCACGCCGATGGGGCCGCCGGACAGCACCACGCGCTCGTAATCCAGACCGCTCATCAGCACCTTCACGCCGCCGTTCAGACGACCGAGGATGTTTTCTTCCGGCACGAACACGTCATTGAACACCAGCTCGCAGGTGTTCGAGCCGCGCATGCCCAGCTTGTCCAGCTTCGGCGAACGGCTGAAACCCTTCCAGTCGCGCTCGACGATGAAGGCGGTCATGCCGTGCGGCCCGGCAGCGAGGTCGGTCTTGGCATAAATGACATAGGTGCTGGCATCGGGGCCGTTGGTGATCCACATCTTGGTGCCGTTCAGCACATAGCCGCCGTCGGCCTTGTCGGCGCGCAGCTTCATGCTCACCACGTCGGAACCGGCGCCGGTTTCGGACATCGCCAGCGCACCCACGTGCTCACCACTGATCAGCTTCGGCAGGTACTTGGCGCGTTGCTCGTCGTTGCCGTTGCGGTAGATCTGGTTGATGCACAGGTTGGAATGCGCGCCGTAGGACAGACCGACGGAAGCGGAGGCGCGAGAGATTTCCTCAATAGCCAGCACATGCGCCAGATAGCCCATGTTCACGCCGCCGAACTCTTCCGACACGGTCATGCCATGCAGACCCAGCGCGCCCATCTTCTGCCACAGGTCCATGGGGAACTGGTTGCTGGAATCGATCTCCGCCGCGCGCGGCGCGATTTCCGCCTGGGCGAACTGGCGAACGGTATCGCGCAGCTGGTTGAGGGTGTCGTCAAAACCGAAATTCATGCCTGTGTACATGGTCAGTATCCTGTGTAACGAAGGGGGCTATCTGCATGGGTCGGGATCATACCAAGCAAATGCTTGCTTTGCTAGACGGATCGCGCCA
>DASUIL010000313.1:0-3330 GCA_036273075.1 Fluviicoccus sp.
ATGGGAGGGCGAGTCTGCGCCGCCGTCGCGGAAGGGGATCAGGAAGGCGAGGATGACCCCGGTCAGTGTGGCGTGGATGCCGCTGTGCAGCATGCAGTACCACGCCGCCAGTCCCGGCAACAGGTACAGCCAGAGCCGGCTGACGCCCAGCCGGTTGAAGACGCCCAGCAGCGCAAAAATCCCGATGGCCGCTCCCAGCCAGCCCCAGGCCAGCCCATGACTGTAGAAAATCGCGATCACGACGATGGCCCCGAGGTCATCGATGATGGCCAGCGCCGTCAGGAAGATTTTCAGGGAGACGGGCACGCGCCTGCCCAGCAGCATCAGCACGCCCAGCGCAAAGGCGATGTCGGTGGCGGTGGGAATGCCCGCGCCGCGCGCCGTGGCTTCTCCGGCATTGAACAGCCAGTGGATCAAGGCCGGGCAGGCCATGCCGCCCAAGGCCGCAAAGAGGGGCAGTAATGCCGCCCGGATGTCCGACAGCTCGCCCTGGTAGATTTCCCTCTCTATTTCCAGCCCCACCAGCAGGAAGAACAGCGTCATCAGGCCGTCGTTGATCACATGCTCGACGGTATGGCGGCCTTCCACGGGGAGATGCCAGAAATGGACGTAGGCTTCGCCGATGGCGGAATTGGCCAGCAGCAGCGAAACCAGCGTGCAGGCAATGAGGATGAAGCCGGACTTGCTTTCGCTGCGCAGGAAGCGTCGCAGCAGTTCGGTGAGCTGCCAGCTGGGGGATTTGACGAGTGCCATGGTTACTCCTTGATGGTTGCAGGTGCCGGTGCGTTGCCGGTCAGCAGCAGCACCTGCCTGTTCTTGAGGCGCGTTTGCAGCCAGGCCTCCAGCCTTTGGCTATCGGTCTTGGCCATCTTGCCGTTCAACAGCAGCGTTACCAGCGTGACATCGCCGGACATTCCCCGGTCGCGGCCGGTCAGCCGACTGTCCGTAATGGCGACCGATTGAATCACGGGGTACTGCACCAGGATTTCCTGAACCAGTGTATCCCGGGCAGGCAGGGTTTCCTTCAGGCGCTGGTTCTCCCTGGCCAGCGTCTGCATGGTATTGCTGGTATTGTCCAGTTGAGCCAGCGCCTTGGTGTAGGCCTCCTCAATACCACGATTCAGTTCCCGGGCAATATTGGCCGTGCCCAGGTAACGGATATTGACCTGGGCTTCTGGAAAACCGGACGTCTGCATGCTGGCCCTGATCCGGTCTCCCAGATCCGCGGGAGGTTGGCCGCCGCCAATGGTCAGCACTAGCTTGCGTGTTTTCAAGTCAATCTGCCGCGACAGCTCAAAGTAATCATCCTTGACATCAACGATGTCCAAGGCGGCATTGGCAGCCTTGAGGAAGAATTCATCCTTGACCAGCCGGTAGCCCAGCCAGGTGCTGGGCGCCAGCATCGTCACCAGCAGAATCAAGACCCAGATCCGCGTGCGGCGTTGCAGTTCAGGACTGGCGTGGGCATGCTGGGGCAGTTTCATCAGTCTGACGAACAGTGCCGTGGCCAGTGCGATGAAAACGCTGTTGATGGCGAAGAGGTAGAAGGCTCCGCCGAAGAAGGCCAGATTGCCGGACGCCAGCCCGTAACCGGCCGTACAGAGCGGCGGCATCAGCGCCGTGGCAATCGCCACGCCGGGAATGACCGGAGAGGCATGCTTGCGGGTCAGGGCGATGATGCCGGCCGCTCCGCCGAAAAAGGCGATCAGCACGTCCCAGAGTGTCGGTGAAGTTCTGGCCAGCAGTTCGGAATGCGCCAGCGAGAGCGGGCTGAGCTTGAAATACAGCACGGACGTGATCAGGCTGATGGCAACGAACAGGCCAAGGTTGCGTAAGGCCGTCCGGATCAGGTCGGCATCGTTGGTAGCCACGCCGAAGCCGATGGCGATGATGGGGCCCATCAGCGGTGAGATCAGCATGGCGCCGATAATGACGGCGGTCGAATTTACATTCAGGCCGATGGACGCAATCAGGATGGCGAAGATCAACACCCACAGATTGGTGCCTCCGACCTTGACGCCCTGATGGATGGTATGCTCGATCACAGAATGTTCGGCCTGGTCATGATGCAGGTCGAACAAGGGCAGAATGGTGTGTTTCATGAGGAAAACCGACTCCCTGTAAGGATATGGGCGGGGCTCTCACTCAGCCGCCATTGACACCGGCTTCTGATATTTCAGGCATCGGCTGCCGTGGCGAGGGTAAACATTTTTACAACCGAGGGGCGTTTCATCTTGTAAAAGGCTTGGCGCCAACGAGTGAATGCCGGGGCTGCCCATCGCCACGGAGACAAGTGCGACGGCGCACAGACATGAGTCAAGGCAACAAACATCCTGAAGCAAACCATGTGACAGGATACTCGTTATGAAAACCGATACACAATTGCAGCAGGATGTGATGGCCGAGCTGATTTGGGAGCCCTCGGTCAATGCCTCCAACATCGGGGTCACCGTCAATAACGGCATTGTGAATCTTAATGGCCATGTTGATACCTATGCCGAGAAATCGGATGCCGAACGTACGGTCATGCGTGTCTCCGGTGTGCAGGCACTGTCGGTGAATATTGACGTGCGATTGCCGGGACTCAGCATCCGGACCGATGCCGATATTGCGTTATCCGTGGAAAATGCCCTGCAATGGATGACCTATACCCCGAAAGACCGTGTCCATGTCATGGTGGAAAACGGTTCTGTCACCCTGACCGGTGAGCTGGAATGGACCTACCAGCGTCAGGCGGTTCTTGAAGCCGTGCGCTACCTGATGGGGGTGACCGGGATCAATGACCAGATGACCCTGACCGTCAAGGTGTCTTCGGCGGAAGTGAAGACCGGCATTGAAGCCGCGCTGAAACGTCGT
This sequence comes from Fluviicoccus sp., assembly GCA_036273075.1. Lineage (GTDB taxonomy): Bacteria > Pseudomonadota > Gammaproteobacteria > Pseudomonadales > Moraxellaceae > Fluviicoccus. The sequence goes on from DASUIL010000313.1 coordinate 2,857, forward strand.
GCCCACACCGATGCTGCCAGTATCCAGGTGGTTATCCAGGATACCGAGGTGACGTTGTCCGGCGTTGCCCATAGCTGGTCCGAGCGGGATCTTGCCAGGCAGGCGGCCTGGGCGGCGCCCGGGGTCACCAATGTCATCGACAGGATGACCGTCGTCGATTGAGGCGGCGCTGTTCTTCAGCACCGCGTAGTTGTCCTTGTTGTCCACAGCGGAGCCGGCATGCCGGCTGCGGGATTAACGCCATGCTCCCGAACGCCGGGCCCGCTCAGGATTGCCCGGCCACCGCCGGTGCTTTATAACGTGAAGCCATATTCCCCGCCCGTCAAAACAACAACATGTCCCGCAAGCAACTCGTCCTCGGCGCCGCCGTCTCCGCCCTTCTTGCCGCCGGAGGAGCCGGTTACTGGTTCACCCATCACGCCGCTCCGGCCGCGTCAGCCGTCACCGCCGCGCAGGAAAACCCGTCTGCCGCCG
>DASUIL010000314.1:0-2497 GCA_036273075.1 Fluviicoccus sp.
GCAAGTGGTGCGCCTGCGCCCGGCGCCGCATTGCCGCACCCGCATCTTGTCCTACTCTTTGAAAGTCACGCCGGAAAAGCACTTCATCAACTGGCAGCAGGACCCGCAGTCCAACTATCTGGCGCGGCTGGTGTTTCCGGAAAAGACGGAAGAGCTCCGTATCGAGGTCGATCTGGTCGCGGAAATGTCGGTGATCAATCCCTTCGATTTCTTTCTGGAGCCGCATGCCGAAAAAATTCCTTTCGATTACCGCGACCCCGCCTTGCTGCATGAGCTGGCGCCTTATCTGGTGACGCTGCCGCTGTCGCCGCGCTTCATGGAATATCTGGCGAAAGTGCCGCGCGAGCCGAAGGCGACCGTCAATTTCCTGGTGGAGCTGAACCAGCGCGTCTATCAGGATGTGAATTACCTGATCCGGCTGGAACCGGGGGTGCAATCGCCGGAGGAAACGCTGGAAAAGGGCTCGGGCTCCTGCCGTGATTCGGCCTGGCTGCTGGTGCAGCTGTTGCGGCATCTGGGACTGGCGGCGCGCTTTGTCTCGGGCTACCTGATCCAGCTGACGCCGGACGTGAAGGCGCTGGACGGCCCGTCGGGTCCGGCCGCCGACTTTACCGACCTGCACGCCTGGTGCGAAGTCTACCTGCCCGGCGCAGGCTGGGTGGGGCTGGATCCGACCTCGGGCCTGTTTGCCGGCGAAGGCCATCTGCCGCTGGCCTGCAGTCCGGAACCGTCTTCCGCAGCGCCCATCACCGGCCTGACTGACCAGTGCGAGGTGGAATTCCAGCATCACATGAAGGTGGAGCGCATCTGGGAAGCGCCGCGCGTCACCAAGCCCTATACCGAGGAACAATGGGCGGCGATCGAGGCGCTGGGCCATGATATCGACCGTCATCTGCGCGAGCGTGACGTGCGCCTGACGATGGGTGGAGAGCCGACCTTCGTGGCGGTGGATGATCCCGACGGCGAGGAGTGGAATACCGCCGCGCTCGGCCCGACCAAGCGCTACCGGGCGCTGGAACTGTTCAAACGCCTGCACGACGAGTATGCGCCGCAAGGCCTCTGCCACTTCGGTCAGGGCAAGTGGTATCCCGGCGAGCAGCTGCCGCGCTGGTCGCTGAACTGCTTCTGGCGCAAGGACGGCGAGCCGGTCTGGCTGGATAACAGCCTTTATGCCGACGAGCGCAAGCACTACGGCGCAGACGCCGCGCTGGCCGCCGAATTCCTGCACGGCCTGGCCGCCCGCCTTGGCCTCGACAGCCAGTATGTCTTTCCCGCCTATGAGGATGCGTTCTACTACCTTTGGAAGGAGCGCAAACTGCCGGTAAACGTTGATCCGCTGGATTCGCGCCTGAATGATCCGTTGGAGCGGGCGCGGATGGCGAAGGTCTTCAGCCAAGGCCTGGACAAGGTGATCGGCCACGTGCTGCCGCTGGCGCGCAACCCGCGCAGCGCCGCCTGGCAGACCGGGCCGTGGTTCCTGCGCGGGGAACACTGTTTCCTGATTCCCGGCGATTCCCCGATCGGCTACCGCCTGCCGCTGGACGGCCAGCCCTGGGTCAGCGAGGCGGATTACCCCTATATCCATCAGCCTGATCCGGCGCAATCCTTCGGCCGCCTGAAACCGCATGCCGCCCTCCGCCACCAGTTGCAACACAGCGTACACCCCGGTGAAGTCTTGAAAACGCTGCCGGAATCGAAAAAATCCGCCGCGCAGCTGACGCGAACCGCGCTGTGCGCCGAACCGCGCGACGGCAAGCTGTACCTGTTCATGCCGCCGCTGACGCAACTGGATGACTATCTGGAACTGGTGGCCGCCATCGAGGCGACCTCCGGGGCGCTGGGCATGCCGGTGATCATGGAAGGCTACGAGCCGCCGTCCGACCCGCGCCTGACCCATTTCCGCATTACTCCCGATCCGGGCGTGATCGAGGTCAACATCCACCCGTCGGCGGGCTGGGACGATCTGGTCGAGCGGACCACCCACCTCTACGAGGCCGCGCACCAGTGCCGCCTGACCACGGAGAAATTCATGGTCGACGGCCGCCATACCGGCACCGGCGGCGGCAACCATTTCGTGCTGGGCGGAGCGACGCCGGGCGATTCGCCGTTCCTGCGCCGTCCCGACCTGCTGCGCAGCCTGATCAGTTACTGGCACAACCATCCGTCGCTGTCCTACCTGTTCTCGGGGCTGTTCATCGGCCCGACCTCGCAGGCGCCGCGCGTGGATGAGGCCCGCAACGACTCGCTGTATGAGCTGGAAATCGCCTTCAAACAGTTCCCGCAACCCGGGTCCTCATGTCCGCCATGGCTGGTGGACAGGCTGCTGCGTAACCTGCTGATCGACGTGACCGGCAATACCCATCGCGCCGAATTCTGCATCGACAAGCTGTATTCGCCGGATGGCCCGACCGGCCGCTTGGGCCTGCTGGAACTGCGCGCCTTTGAAATGCCGCCGCACGCACGGATGAGCCTGGCGCAGCAACTGCTGCTACGGGCG
>DASUIL010000315.1:0-2693 GCA_036273075.1 Fluviicoccus sp.
CCCGGAGTCCGCATGGATTTTTCACTCTCCCCCGAAATCGAGGATTACCGCCTGCGCGTGCGCGCCTTCGTCGAGCGCCATGTCATGCCGCTGGAGAAGGACAAGAGCGTCTTTGACGCCCACGAGAACATCCGGGAGTCCATGGTGGCGGAAGTCCGCGCCAAGGCGAAGGCGGAAGGGCTGTGGGCCTTCCAGATGCCGAAGTCGCGCGGCGGCCAGGGCCTGGGCGTGGTCGGCATGGCGGCCTGCTATGAAGAAGCGGCGCGCTCGCCCTTCGGCCCGGTGATGATCAACGCCGCGCCGCCGGACGACGGCAACATGATCGTGCTGGAAAAGATCCTCAAGACCGAGGCGCTGAAGGAACGCTGGCTGCAGCCGATCATCGACGGCAAGGTGCGCTCCGCCTTCGCCATGACCGAACCGCAGGGCTGCGGCTCCGATCCCTCGCTGACCTACACCCGCGCCGAAAAGCGCGGCGACAAGTGGATCATCACCGGCCGCAAGTGGTTCATCACCGGCGCGGAAGGCGCGCAGCACTTCATCCTGCTGGCGCGCACCTCCGACGACGAACGCAAGGGCCTCACCGCCTTTCTCTTCGACGCCGACCAGCCCGGCTGGCGCATCGAGCGCCGCATCCCGATCATGGGGCCGGAAGAGCACGGAGGCCATTGCGAGATCGTCTTCGAAGGTCTGGAAATCCCCGATGAATGCCGCCTGCTGGAAGTCGGCGACGGCCTGAAGGTGACACAGATCCGCCTCGGCACCGCCCGCCTCACCCACTGCATGCGCTGGCTGGGGCTCAGCAAGCGCTGCCTGGAAGAGGCCGGGGCCTACGTCTCGCAACGGCAAAGCTTCGGGCAGACGCTGGCCGGACACGAGGGCGTGCAGTGGATGCTGGGCGACGCCGCCAAGGACATCCACATCGGCCGGTTGCTGACCATGCAGGCGGCGTGGAAACTCGACCAGGGCGACTTCGCCCGCACCGACATTTCCATCGCCAAGATCCACGTCGCCGACACCCTGCACAAGGCCGCCGACACCGCCATCCAGCTGCTGGGCGCGCGCGGCTACTCCAAGGACACCATTGTCGAATGGATCTACCGCTACGCGCGGCAGGCGCGCCTGGTCGACGGCGCGTCCGAAATCCACAAGATGGTGCTGTCGCGCGCCTACCTCGCCGAAGGCCAGGACTTCTTCCACTGGGGGGTTTGAAGCCCCCGGCGGGTCATCGGCTGCATACTGACACTGGAAATTTCACAAAAAGCCCCTATCTTGTCAGTCTGTCTTCCGAGAACCCGCCCCATGCAATCACACCTGTCGCAGCAACTGTCCTGGCTGAGCCCGCAACCCCACGTCCTGCGGGGCATGTTGCGGGGCCTGGAAAAGGAAACCCTGCGCATGTCCCCCGATGGCATGATCGCGCAGACGCCCCACCCCGAAGCCCTGGGCTCGGCGCTGACCCACCCGCACATCACCACCGACTATTCGGAAGCGCTGCTGGAGCTGATCACGCCCGCCACCGGCAGCATTGCCGAAACCCTGGGCTTCCTCGACGACTTGCACACCTATGTCTACCAGCATCTGGGCGAGGAGCGGCTGTGGCTGAATTCCATGCCCTGCATGATCGGCCTGGACGACGAGCAGATCCCGCTGGCGCAGTACGGCACCTCGAACATCGGACGCCTGAAGACCCTCTACCGCCACGGCCTCGGCGTCCGTTACGGGCGCAAGATGCAGACCATCGCCGGCATCCATTACAACCTGTCCTTCCCCGACAGCTTCTGGGATGCGTGGCAAGCCGCGCAGGGTGATACCCGCACCCGCCAGGACTTCATCAACGAAAAGTATTTCGCGCTGGTGCGCAACTTCCAGCGCCACAGCTTCCTGCTGCTGTACCTGCTGGGCGCCAGCCCGGCGGTCTGCGCCTGTTTCCTCGTCGGCCGCCAGCACGGCCTGCAAAGCCTGGGCAGCAACACGCTGTACCAGCCGCACGCCACCTCGCTGCGCATGAGCCGCCTGGGCTACCAGAACACCGTGCAACGCGACCTGCACGTCTCCTACAACCGCCTCGACCATTACCTCCGCGACCTCAGCCACGCCATCCACACCCCCTATCCCGCCTTTGAGCAACTGGGGGTGAAAAACGCCAAGGGCGAATACATCCAGATGAACAGCAATGTGCTGCAGATCGAGAACGAGTATTACGGCCTGATCCGTCCGAAACGCACCACCCTGCGCGGCGAGAAGCCGACCCAGGCCTTGCGCTCGCGCGGGGTGGAATACGTGGAGCTGCGCTGCGTCGACCTCAACCCCTTCGCCCCCACCGGCATCGACAGTCCCACCGCCCACTTCCTGGAAGTGTTCGCGCTGCACTCGCTGCTGTACAGCGAAGCGCCGTTCACCCCGGCCGAATACGCCCACCTCGGCGAGCGTCAGGAAACCATGGTCGAACGCGGCCGCGAGCCGGGCCTGCAATTGCTGGCCGATGAGGAGTCCGTGGCCTTTGCCGACGTGGCCGGACGGCTGCTGGCGGAAATGGCGAACGTGGCCGTGCTGCTGGACCAGGCGCACCAGACAAAGCTGTACAGCGCCGCCATCCTGGAACAGCAGCAAAAGCTGGGACAGCCCGACCAGACCTATGCCGCGCGCGTGCTGGAAGCGATGAAGGTGCACGGCGACAGCTTCTTCGCCTT
>DASUIL010000316.1:0-4763 GCA_036273075.1 Fluviicoccus sp.
GTGCAAACCAAAATGTCCGAGAGCGTCTTCATCGACCCCGCCGCGCCGCAGAACATGGTGCTGCTGGTGCAAGTCCGCAATACCTCCGACAAACCCGATTTCACTGTCCAGAGCGCCGTCGAGTCCTCGCTGGCCGCACGCGGCTGGCGGCTGACCCGCAACCCCGACGAGGCGCAGTACATGCTGCAGGTGAACATCCTGCAAGTCGGCAAGTCGGACCAGACCGCCGCCGAGGCCATGCTGGGCAAGGGTTTCGGCTCGGAAGCGATGGCAGTCGCCGGGTCGGCGGCCATGTACGCGGCGGGGTCGGACAACGGCCGTCATATTGTCGGCGGCGGCCTGGCGCTGGGCATGGCCGATTTCGTGGCCGGGCAGATGGTGAAGGATGTGTATTACTCCGCCATTACCGATGTGCAGATTTCCCAGCGCACCAGGAGTCCGATCAGCCTGCAGGGTTCACAAAGCCTGAAGCAGGGCACGTCCGGATCGGAAAGCCTCAGCTATGCCGAGGAAAGCCATTGGAAGCGCTACCGCACCCGCGTGCTGTCGTCAGCCAACAAGGTCAACCTGTCCTGGGACCAGGCGCAGCCGGAACTGGTCAAGGGCCTGAGCACCTCCATCGCCGGGATGTTCTGATTCCGGTCTTCCCCGTCTCCTCCCGTCCGGGAGGAGACTCGCGCCGGCCGTTCAGGCCGAGCCGTAAAACCAGTCATTTCCCGCACTGAAGACCAGATCCTCCAGATATCCGGGCAGGTTTACCCCGGTCAGTTTCTGGTAATGCAGGGCATTCTTCCAGGCCTGGGCGAACGGCGGCAGCGCCGGTTCGCGGAAGCACAGCACCGATTCGTTGCCGGTATCGCAGCTGGCGCTGACCACGCGCCGGTCAAAAACACGCCCCAGCCGCCCTAGGTAGCGCCGGAAGGCCTTGTCGCTGCGCCACAGGTTGGCCGAGAGGATACCGCCCGGTTTCAGCGCCTCGCGGCTGACGCGGTAGAAGTCTTCGCTGCACAAGGCCTGGGGCAGGCCGTCGGCATCGTAGGCATCCATCAAAATGATGTCCGCCGACGCCGGATGGACAGGCAGGTAGTCGAGTGCATCCGCCTGCAGGATACGGAATTGGCGGCTGTCCGGGGGAATCAGGAATTTGTCGCGCAGGGCGATTACCGCCGGGTTGATTTCAATGGAGGTGATGTTGGCGTTGGGCAGGAAACGGTGGCAGAACTTCGACAGCGAGCCGCCACCCAGGCCGACGATGAGGATGTCGGCCGGTTCCGGATGGAAGGCCAGGAAGGTCACCATGCGCCGGGTGTATTCGAACTCCAGCCGCCAGGGGGCGTCCTTGCTCATGCGGCTTTGCACGGCTTCGCGGCCAAAGTGCAGGGTTAGCGACTGGCGGGTTTCCCACAGTTCGGGAACGTGTTCGGCAGCGAAATTCCGTGACATATCGTTATACCGGGTTCATGCGCATGTCGCGCACTCAGGGGCCGAACGGCTGTCGTCACCGTCAAGCAGCCGCTCCAGGCATTGGGTCCGTATGCCGTAAAACTCCTTGATACCCTTGACCTGCAACCGGTACGGGCTGCCGTCACGGGCGGTTTTGCGTTTGACGGCCAATATCATCTTGTTCTTGCTGGTGTGTTCCAGCGAGACGAATTCAAAGACCTGCGTGTCATAGCCGCTGGCTTCCAGCAGCAGGGCGCGCAGGCCGTCGGTTACCATTTCGGCTTCCTGGCCGAGGTGGATGCCGTGTTTCAGCAAGGGCTGCAATACGGCGGGGCTGTGCATCTGCGGGCGGACTTCCTTGTGGCAGCAGGGAGCGCACAGGATGATCTCGGCACCGAGGCGGATGCCGGTGTGGATGGCGTAGTCGGTGGCGATGTCGCAGGCATGCAGGGCGATCATGATGTCCAGCGTAGGGGGGGCGAAGGTGCGGACGTCGCCGGTGAAGAAGTCCAGTCCTTCCAGCCCGTGCTTCCGTACCGAGTCCATGCACAGCGAAACCAACGATTCTCGCAACTCCACCCCGGTGACGTGTGCTGTCCTGCCTGCGGTATGTGTCAGCCAGTCATGCACGGCGAAGGTGAGATAGCCCTTGCCGGAGCCGAAATCCAGCACCCGCACCGGGCGGTCGGCGGGCAGGCGGGCGCTGTCGGCGGCGTGGCTGAATATTTCGAGGAACTTGTTGATCTGCTTCCATTTCCGAGACATGGCGGGAATCAGCTGTCCCTTGGCGTCGGTGACGCCCAGATCGTGCAGGAAGGGGCGGTCGAGGTCGAGAAAGCGCTGTTTTTCGTGGTCGTGTGTTCTGGCGGCGGCTTCGGCCCGGGCTTGCCCCTGATGCTGTAACGTGGTCTTGCCCTTCTTGCTGAACTGCAACTGGGTTTCGCCGTCGCTGGCCAACAGGTTGGCGTTCTTGAAGTCCCGCCCCAGCAATGCCCCGATCAGCGCAACACCTTCCGCGACGGGATGGTTCTTGGTGATCTCGCGGGTCTGGTACTGGTAGACAAAGCTCAGGCAGTCCTGGCCGCGCAGGTTGATGGGCCGCAGGGTCAGCCGCAACAGCTCCTTTTCGTCCCCCTGATATTTGCTCAGCACCAGCTTGGACAGCGTTCGGGCGTCCAGGCTCTGGCGGAGGCGGGAAAGGAAGTCGGTCAGGTGATCGGTCATGGCGGGGCAGCGTGAAGTGAATGCGCAAATTTAACAGACAGGGAGGACCGCAGAAAGCAGAAGGGCGGCCGAAGCCGCCCTTTCACCGGAACGCCGGGCCTTAACCCTGATGTTCCTTGGCCTGGGCTTCCGCCACGGTCAGCGCCGTCATGTTGACGATGCGGCGCGAGGTCGCGGAAGAGGTCAGGATGTGCACCGGCTTGTCCGAACCCAGCAGGATGGGGCCGATGGTGACGCCGTTACCGTTCGCGGTCTTCAACAAGTTGAAGGCGATGTTGGCGGCGTCCAGCGTCGGCATGATCAGCAGGTTGGCGCTGCCCTTCAGGCGCGAGTTCGGGAAAGTGTCGTGGCGGACACTTTCGTCCAGCGCGGCGTCGCCATGCATTTCCCCGTCCACTTCAAGTTCCGGCGCATTGGCGCTGAGGATGGCATAGGCATCGCGCATCTTCTGGGCGCTGGCGGTGTTGCTGGTGCCGAAGCTGGAGTGTGACAGCAGCGCCACCTTCGGCGTCATGCCGAAACGGCGGATTTCCTCGGCGGCCAGCAGCGTCATCTCGGCGATCTGCTGCGCGGTGGGGTCCGGGTTCACGTAGGTGTCGGCGATGAAGATGGTGCGATCATTGATGATCAGCGCGTTCATCGCGTAGAAGTTGCGGGCGTTCGGACCCAGGCCCACCACATCGGACACGTAGTCCAGGTGCAGCTGGTAGTGGCCGAAGGTGCCGCAGATCATGCCGTCGGCCTCGCCGAAATGCATCAGCAGCGCGCCGATCAGCGTGGTGCGGCGGCGCACTTCGCGCTTGGCCAGCTCGACGCCGATACCGCGACGTTCCATCAGCTTGTGGTAGTAGGTCCAGTATTCCTTGTAGCGCGGATCGCTGTCCTGGTTCACCAGCACGAAATCCTCGCCGGAACGGATGCGCAGGCCCAGCTTCTGGATCTTGTTCTCGATGACCGTGGCGCGGCCCACCAGGATCGGCTTGGCCAGGCCTTCGTCGACGACGATCTGCACGGCGCGCAGTACGCGTTCATCCTCGCCTTCGCAATAGACGATGCGCTTCGGCTGCTGCTTGGCCTGCGCGAACACCGGCTTCATGATGAAGGCGGAGTTGTAGACGTACTCCGACAGCTTCTGGCGATAGGCGTCCAGATCGGCGATCGGGCGCGTCGCCACGCCGGACTCCATCGCGGCCTTGGCCACGGCCGGGGCGATTTCCATGATCAGGCGCGGATCGAGCGCCTTGGGAATGATGTAGTTCGGGCCGAAGGACGTCACTTCGCCGAAGGCGGTGGACTCGGTCTGTTCCACATGCGCCATGCGGGCGATGGAATAGACGCAGGCAATCTTCATCGCCTCGTTCACCGTGGTTGCGCCCACATCCAGCGCGCCGCGGAAGATGTAGGGGAAGCACAGGGCGTTGTTGACCTGGTTCGGGTAGTCGGAACGGCCGGTGGCGATGATGGCGTCGTCACGCACCGCCTTCACTTCTTCCGGCATGATTTCCGGGGTCGGGTTGGCCAGGCCGAAGATGATCGGCTTGGCGGCCATGGACTTCACCATGTCGCGGCTGACGATACCGGCGGTGGACAGGCCCAGGAACATGTCCGCGCCGACCATGATGTCGGCCAGCGTACGGGCGGGAGTGTCCTTGGCGTACTTGGCCTTGCTGTCGTCCATGGCGCGGCCGGTGTACAGCACGCCCTTGGAGTCGGCCACATAGATGTTCTCGCGGCGCGCGCCCAGCGCGCACAGCAGGTCGAGGCAGGAAATGGCCGCCGCGCCCGCGCCGGAGCAGACGATGCGGATGTCCTCGATCTTCTTGCCCACCAGCTTCAGGGCGTTGAGCAGGCCCGCACCGACGATGATGGAAGTGCCGTGCTGGTCATCGTGGAAGACGGGGATCTTCATGCGCTCGCGCAGCTTCTTCTCGATGTAGAAGCACTCGGGCGCCTTGATGTCTTCCAGGTTGATGCCGCCGAAGGTCGGCTCCAGGCTGGCGATGATGTCGACCAGCTTGTCCGGGTCGCGCTCGTCGATCTCGATGTCGAACACGTCCACGCCCGCGAACTTCTTGAACAGCACGCCCTTGCCTTCC
>DASUIL010000317.1:0-5405 GCA_036273075.1 Fluviicoccus sp.
CTTCCTTACCAAGGAAGTGCTCTACCGACTGAGCTATATGAGCATCAATTCAACCAACCTGGAGCGGGTGGCGGGAATCGAACCCGCACTATCAGCTTGGAAGGCTGAAGTTCTACCACTAAACTACACCCGCGCATTAGGTGGTGGTGGGGGAAGGATTCGAACCTTCGAAGGCTGAGCCGTCAGATTTACAGTCTGATCCCTTTGACCGCTCGGGAACCCCACCAACGCGAGGCTGGATATTCTCTGGATTTCACCTAGGCTTGTCAAGAGATTTTCCACCCGTTTTTCGTGGTGCCGGCAGTGGGACTCGAACTCACGACCTACTGATTACAAGTCAGTTGCTCTACCAACTGAGCTATACCGGCTTAAACGAAAAACGTGCCGCATTATACGTGTTCGGCACGCGTATTCAATGGCTTACTGCTTAATTTTTAAGTGATTGGACGCCAATTCCGCAGCACGGATACAGGCGCGTCCCTTGTTCATGGTTTCCAGCCATTCCATTTCGGGCACCGAATCCGCCACAACCCCTGCCCCGGCCTGGACGTGCATCAATCCATCCTTGAGAACAGCTGTACGAATGGCGATCGCCGTATCCATTTCACCGTTCCAGCCCAGATAGCCGACAGCACCGCCGTAGACGCCGCGCTTGACCGGCTCCAGCTCATCAATGATTTCCATGGCCCTGACCTTGGGAGCCCCGGACAGGGTACCCGCCGGCAGCGTGGCGCGCAGCACATCCATGGAGGAAACACCTTCCTTCAGAACTCCCTCGACGTTCGAGACGATGTGCATGACATGTGAATAACGCTCGATGACCATTTTTTCCGTAACCGCGACCTGCCCGACCTGGCTCACACGACCGGCATCGTTGCGGCCCAGGTCAATCAGCATCAGATGCTCGGCAATCTCCTTGGGATCCGCCAGCAATTCGGCTGCCAGGGCATGGTCATGCTCCGCAGTCCGGCCGCGCGGTCGGGTTCCGGCGATGGGGCGCACGGTTACCCGGCCTTCCTGCACCCTGGCCAGGATTTCAGGACTGGAGCCGACTATGTGCGCATTGCCGCAGTTGACGAAATACATGTAGGGCGATGGATTGAGATGCCTGAGCGCGCGGTAGAGCGCCATCGGCGAATGCCCGTAGGGCGCTGTCAGGCGCTGGGATGGCACTACCTGCATGACATCTCCGGCGAGGATGTATTCCTTGATATGGTTGACCCCCGCCTTGAACGCCTCCTCACCGAATCCCGACCGGAAATCGCTTTCAAGGGTTGGCGGAGCATCCGTTATCGGCGCGGTAAGACCACCGGCGGTCCGCAAGCGGTGAGATAATTGCTCCAGTCGCTCCAACGCCCGGGCGTAGGCATTGGCCTCGGCGGGATCGGCATGGGTGATCAGGTAAATGCTTTCCTTGAGGTTGTCAAAAACGATGACCTCCTCGGACAGCATCAGCTGGATATCAGGCATGCCGATCGGGTCGGGCTTGGACACGGCCGCCAGCTTCCTTTCAACATAACGCACGCAGTCGTAGCCGAAATATCCGACCAGGCCGCCGGTAAAACGCGGCAGGTTGGGAATGACCGGCACCTTGAATTGCCGCTGGAACTCCTCGATGAAGGCCAGCGGATCCTCGGTGCGGATGTCATCCTGCAGGATGTCGCCCTGATAGATCTGGACACTGTGCCCGGTTACCGACAGCCGGCGGCGCGACGGGAGGCCAATGATGGAATAACGCCCCCACCGCTCTCCGCCGTGAACGGACTCGAAGAGGTAGCTGTAGGGTTGGTTGGCGACCTTGAGGTAAACGGACAACGGCGTATCCAGATCAGCCAGCAATTCCAGGGCGACGGGAATACGGTTGTAGCCCTGACGGGCGAATTCGGCAAACTGCTCGTGGGAAATCATGACAATGACCTTTGCGACAAATGGCGGACAGGGGTTAGGCGTGCAACACGTACGGGGAAATCACCATCGCCAGCGGAAAACAGGGGTCATTGCCACTTCTGCCTATATAAAGGATTTACGTTAATTGAACTTGCCCCGGGAATCAAGCCGGGGCGCGGTCAAGCAGGACACCGAGATGCGGCACGATCCAGGTCGGCTCGCAGGCCTCGATCGGCTCGCCGTGATTGTAGCCGTATGGCAGGGCAACACAGGGAACCCCCGCCGCGCGCGCGGCTTCGACATCATTGCGGGAGTCGCCGATCATCAAGGCTTCGCCTGGCCGGATGTTGAAATGGCGCAGGCAATGTTGCAGCGGTTCCGGATGCGGCTTTTTGTGCGGCAAGGTATCGCCGCCGATCAGCAACTGAAAATCATCGAGACAGTCCAGGGCTTCGAGCAAACCTTTGGCGGGCGCATAGGGCTTGTTGGTCACGCAGGCCAGCGGGATGCCCGCCTGACGGCAGGCCTTGAGGAATTCGGGCACGCCTTCGTAAAAGCGGCTGAACTGGCAAACAGCCTGCTGGTAATGGCGCATGAACCCGGCCAGCAATTCGTCATGCAGGCCCGCCGGATGCTGCCCGGCTTCCAGCACGCAATAGACCAGCCGCGAGGCGCCGCGTCCGACCCAGTTGCGGACCTGCAACTGGCTGACCCTGGCGAGGCCCAGATCGTCCAGCGCCAGATTCAGGCAATGATGAATGTCGGCGGCCGAATCGACGAGGGTGCCGTCGAGGTCGCACATCACCAGTTTCGGGGTGAATCCGATCAGGCTGAACATGGTCAGGCCTGCAGAGCGCCGACCAGCGCCAGCTCCGCGCGCATCGCGCTGACGGCGGCGCGATAATCCCCGGCCCCGAAAATGGCGGAACCGGCGACAAAGGTATCCGCGCCCGCCTCGGCGATCTGGCGGATGTTCTTCGCGGTAACGCCGCCATCCACCTCCAGGCGGATGGGCAAACCGCCAGCGTCGATCAGCTTGCGCGCCTCCTTCAGCTTGTCGAGCGTCTTGGGAATGAACTGCTGGCCGCCAAAGCCGGGGTTGACGCTCATCAGCAGCACCATGTCAACCTTGTCCAGCACGTAATCGAGGTAATGGAGGGGCGTGGCCGGGTTGAAGACCAGTCCGGCCTTGCAGCCGCCGCTGCGGATCAGTTGCAGCGAGCGGTCAATGTGATCGGAGGCTTCGGGGTGGAAGGTGATGTAGGTCGCCCCGGCCTCAATGAAGTCGCCAATGATGCGGTCGACCGGCGACACCATCAGGTGCACGTCGATCGGCGCGGTGACGCCATACTTGCGCAGCGCCTTGCAGACCATCGGGCCGACCGTCAGGTTCGGCACATAGTGGTTGTCCATGACATCGAAGTGGACGATATCGGTTCCGGCCTCTAGCACGGCATCGACTTCCGCCCCGAGACGGGCGAAGTCGGCTGAAAGGATGGACGGGGCCAGCAGGTAGTCACGCATATCAAGTTTCCTGAATCAGAGTTGGCCGGCGCGGATGGCGTCATCCAGCGCCTGGAGGCGTTCGGGGGTTCCCACATCGACCCAAGGGCCGGGATGATACTCGCCGCCGACCCTCCCGGCGGCAATGGCCTGACGCAGCAGCGGCGCCAGCGGGGCCTTGCCCGGCGACAGGCCGTCGAACAGGCGCGGCGACATCAGGCTGATCCCGGCAAAGGTGTATTTCTCCTCCCCTTGCGGCCGGATCAGCCCGGAGCCCGAGGCCCGCTCAAACGCAAAATCGCCGCCCGGATGCTGGGGCGGATTGTCGACCAGCAGCAGGTGCGCCAGCCGGTCCGCCAGCACAAGGTCGCGCAAGCGGGTGAAGTCGTAACGCAGCCAGATGTCGCCGTTGACCAGCAGGAAAGGATCCTGGCCCAACAACGGCAGGGCCTGCACGATGCCGCCCGCTGTTTCCAGCGGCTCACCTTCATCCGACCAGGCGATATTCACGCCCAGCACCGAACCGTCGCCCAGCGCCTCGTGCAGGCGTTCGCCCAGCCAGGCGGTATTGATGACGAGGTCGTTAACACCGACCGCTTTCAACGCTTCGATATGCCAGACGATCAGGGGCTTGCCGCCCACCGCCAGCAGCGGCTTGGGCGTGGTCAGCGTCAACGGCCGCATGCGGTTGCCCAGACCGGCGGCGAGAATCATCGCCTTCATGCAGCGCTCCCGGCCACATGCGCCAGCCACGGCTGCGCGGCGGGATTCTTCGCCAGATAGGCCGGAACCACCCGGGCCAGCACCCACTCGCGGAATGCGGCCAGCTCCGGATAGAGGCCGATTTCATCCACCAGATACTTGAACACCAGCGGAATGTCATTGAGGTAGCTGTGCTTGCCGTCGCGCAGGCTGAGGCGGGCGAAAATGCCGAGCACCTTGAGATGGCGTTGCGCGCCCATCCAGTCGAACCAGGCCTGGAAAGCCGCCGTATCAACTTCCGCCGTAATTTGTCCGGCGGCCAGCAGCTTCCTGCGGAAGGCCTCCACCCAGCCGTTGACCCGGTCGGATGGCCATTCGACATAGGCATCGCGCAGCAATGACACCAGATCGTAGGTGATGGGACCGGTCACCGCATCCTGGAAGTCGATGACGCCAAGGCGGCCAGTCGGCAGCACCATCAGGTTGCGGGAATGGTAATCGCGATGGACAAAAACGATCGGCTGCGCCAGAACTGCATGGGCGATACGGTCACAGACGCCGTCCACCAGCACGGTCTCCTCCGCCGTCAGTTCCAGCGCCAGGTAACGGCCGAGGAACCAGTCGCGGAACAGCGACATCTCGGTCATCAGCCGGGCATGATCATAGGGCGGCAGCGGGTAGTCATTCGGCTGGGGGCTGGTCAACAGGTGCAGCAGTTCGTCCATGGCCTGACCGTAGAGTTCGTCCACCGAGTCATCATTCAGGCAGGGGCGCAGCAAGGTGTCGCCCAGATCGCTCAGCAGCATGAAACCCTGCTCAAAATCGACGGCGAGGACTTCCGGCACATGCACCTGATGCGCGAACAGCGCCCGGGCGATGGCGACGAAGGGACGGGAGTTTTCCTTGTCAGGCGGCGCGTCAACGCAGATCAGGCTGCCCTGCCCGTGCTGCAGGCGGAAGTAGCGGCGGAAGCTGGCGTCGCCGGAGACGATATCCAGGGCGGCGGCGGGCGTGAACGGGGTATGGGTGCGGACCCAGCCGGCCGACCACGCATAAAGGGCGTCGCGGCGTGGATCGACAGCGATGGCGCAATCTTCCATTACAAAAACTCATGGCTGAAAGGGACGAAGTTTTCTATTATCCCCGAGCTTTGCCCTGAACCCAAGTTGCATAATGCGCCGGACTCCGATTTTCTTGCTGTCGTCCCTACTTCCCGCCCTGGCCGGCGCCGGCGAAGCCATCAACTATGCGCGTCTGGGCTGGATGGACAAGGCCGCCGTCGCCTCAATGCCCGCGGCTGAACGCCCGCCCGT
>DASUIL010000318.1:0-2019 GCA_036273075.1 Fluviicoccus sp.
GGCATGACGAAGTGTCACGGGCACCGGATTTCCCGGATAACCGGTGTTTTGCTGGTCATCGGGCACCACCACCATTTCCGGGCAGAAGGCGCAGTCGCGGAACACGCCTCCCGGCTCCGGCAACACGGCCGCCGGGCTGGATTCCGCCGGGGCGGTCTTCAGCACGCGGGAGGCCTGCTTGGCTTCCAGCTTGTTCAGCAGCTTGACCGCCTTGTCGTAGTAAGGGCTGCCGGCATGGATGGAGGCGATGAACTGGCGGACCGCCACCGGCTCTTCCGGCGCGCCCCAGCCGTTCAGGGCCTTCCAGACGTCCTCGGTCACTTCCAGCTTCTCGAACAGGCCCGAGAGGTAGGCGGCGTTCTCCTGCGCTGACTGCATGTCTTGCCGCTGCTCTTCGGCGGTGCGTTGCGGCATGCAATAGGCGGTATGCGCCGACTGGATTTCGCGGCCGTACCCCAGCGATTCGGTGGAAATCTCCAGCATGTTGCGCCGCACGTCCTCCGGCAGGGAGAAATTCCGCCAGAGACTGCGGGAGTCCGCGGCCACGGAACGGAACAGGCTCTCGGCGCTTTGCAGGTCCGCGCAGGCATTGCCGTCCGGCAGGCGCGCCAGCCCGGCATCGGCGCGGCGCAGGAAGTCGATGGCGGTGTGGTAGTCGGCGCGGATGGCCTCGATGGCGGCGGCTCCCCCTTGCTGGGCGGTGCTGAGCATCTGCTCGGCCCGCACCGCCGAAGTGAGCAGCACTGCTGCGGCCAGCAGTATCCCCCGGTGATAACGGCGTCCCCGTCCGGCATGTTCCATGGTCGTGTTTCCCCTTGCACAATCGACCGGAGTATAGAACGGTTTGCGGCCGGGTTGGCGGATCCTGCCCGCCGCCTGCTTCCGGCACGACAATTGCTTCATTCCCCGCAATAACTCCCTGCCGTCATTACGTCAGGGCACTCCCCGAAAGCGCCGCGCCCGGTTCCCAACCCCGGCAGCCGCGCCGTCACCCACCATCCGACCGGAACCCCAGCCATGTCCAATTCCTCCCTGCGCTTTGCCGGACAACAGTCCTACGCCATCCACCAAGACCGCGTCTTCCTGCAGGCCGAACTGGCGGCTGAGGCCATACCCGATGACATGACCCTGTGCCTGCAACTGCGGGCGACGCGCACGGACGACCCCTCGGTTTGCATCCGGCTGGCGGAAATGCCCGTTACGGCGGCATCCGCCGCTCCCGGCAGCCTGATTCCGGTGCAGGGCGACGCCCCGCTGGCCCTCCCGGCCGGGCGCTTCAGCCATGTGCTCGACCTGGTGCTGGTGGCAAACGCGGCCCTGGGTGCCAAGGACCTGGACTGCATCCGCTTCCCGCAACCCACCGTCTTCGAACTGCCGCAAATCAGCGGCATGGCCAGTGCATTCCTGCAAGACGACAACGTGGTGATTGCCATACCGGGCGTGTTCAACCCGCGGGCCGCCGATACGCTGAGCGGCAGCCTGAGCCTGAGCCTGTGGGCCCTGCCGCAGCCCTATCAAGGCGGTGCCTTTGCAGGGATTCTGCTGGGAAGGCTGGATCTGGGGCAACTGCCGGGCCGGGACACCACCGCCGAGCAGATGATGACGGCAAGCCTGCCGCCAGGATTGGAGGGCGACTGGGTGCTGACGGTGATGTTGCGCGAATGGACGGCTACCGGCGACCTGACGCGTGACTTCCAGACCTTGCCGCTGGGCATCCCTGTGCATCCGGCGGCCGTCACCGGCACGGCGTTGCCGGCCACGGGCGAAACCCCGCCGGTCAGTGTTTCGGCGACCGCGCCGGCGCAAGCGCCGGAAGCTGAACCGGTTGTGGCGACCGGGGTTTCCATCAACCATGCGGATGTCGCCGCCTTGACGGCGGTGAAAGGAGTCGGGGCCAGGCTGGCCACCGCCATTGTGGCCGGTCGGCCCTATGCCACGCTGGCCGATCTGCTGCGGGTGAAGGGCATGGGCGAAAAGTTGCTGGCCAGGATCGGCGGCGGGCTGTCGTTGTAAGGGGCG
>DASUIL010000319.1:0-7485 GCA_036273075.1 Fluviicoccus sp.
GGACGACCTGGATTGAAGACTGATACGGGGTTGCGCGATGCAACCCCGTTTTTTTTCGCCGGTGCTGTGGCAGAATCGGACGCACTTTTTCTGACCGGACCGGAGAGTCATCGTGGGCAAGAACGTCATCATTACCGGCGCATCCAGCGGCATCGGCGAGGCGCTGGCGCGCGCTTTCGCCGCCGAGGGCCATAACCTCGGCCTGGCCGCCCGTCGCACCGAACGGCTGGACGCGCTGGCCCGTGAGCTGGAGGATGCCCATCACATCAAGGTCGTGGTCACCGCGCTGGATGTGCAGCGCGATGACACTGTCGCCGCCGCGCTGGAGTCACTGGCGCAGGATCTGGGTTCGGTAGACATCGTCGTGGCCAATGCCGGCATTACCGGCGTGCGCCGCAGCGGCAGCGGCGACATCAGCAAGGACAAGGCGGTCTTCCAGACCAACCTGATCGGCGCGGTGGCGACGCTGGATGCCGCCACCCGCATCTTTAATGCGCAGGGCTACGGTCATCTGGTCGGCATTTCCTCGGTGTCGGCCTTCTTCCCCATTCCCGGCAGCGCGGCCTATTCCGCCAGCAAGGCGGCGCTGACCAACTACATGAACGCCATGCGCCTGGAACTGGCCAAGAAGAAGATTGATGTGACGGTGATCCACCCCGGTTTCATCAAGACCGATATCGCGCCGGGCATGGAGAAATATCCTTTCGTGATCGAGGCGGACGCGGCGGCGAAGCAGATGCTGGCGGCGATTGCGGCGAAGAAGGCCAACGCCATTGTCCCGGCGCTGCCGTGGAAGCCGGTGAAGGGCTTGATGAGCCTGATGCCGGATTCGGTGATGACGATGCTGTTCACCAAATTCATGAAGTGAACGCCGGGGCCGGAACCCGGCGTACCGGACTGTCAGCCTGCTTAACGCGCCGGTGGGAATAGCACCGGCTTGATGGCCAGTTCGCAGTGTTCGGCGGTTTTGCCTTCTTCAACAGTGGCGGTGAGCAGCCGGGCGGTGGTGACCTTGCCGTCGTAGAAGGTGACGACGGCGAATTCATGGGCGGTCTTGCCGCTGCGGCAATAGTGCCAGGCATCGGCGCGGCTGTTGAATTCGGCCTTGGCCGGTTCGCCCAGCAGGCGGCGTACGGTTTCCTTGCTCATGCCCGGCTCCAGGCGCGAGATCTGGGTAATGGGGTCGGGGACGGGCGCCTGGAAGACGGAACAGCCGGTGAGGGTGATGAAAAGGGCAGTGAGGCCCGGCAGCAGTGTTTTCATGGCAAAGGTCCTTGGCCTGGCGGCGTGCAATGAGTCGTGATGCTAAGAGGACGGGTCGTCGAAAGCAATTGCCCGACCTGTTTTCAGCCCTTTAATCGTTCCACCTGCCAGGCGCGCTGGGCTTCCAGATGCCGCCGCACTACGTCTTCCGGAACGCCCATGCTGGCCAGCGCCCGCCCGGCCAGCTGCAGTCCGGCCTCCACCGCCTCGGGAATGACCTCGGCTGCCCCCAGTTGCAGCAGGTGGCGGGCGTGCGCGGTGTCACGGGCGCGGGCGAAAACCGGCAGCAGCGGCCATTCGTCGTGGATGGCGCGCACCACCTGCTCGGCGGCCTCGGGGTGATCCAGCGTGACCAGCACCGCGCGGGCGCGGTCGGGATGGGCCTTGCGCAGCAGTTCCGGCCGGGCGGCGTCGCCGAAGTAGACCGGCATGCCGGCGGCATGCGCCTGTTCAACCTGCCGGGCGTTGCGGTCCAGCGCCAGATAGGGAATGCCTTCGGCGTCGAGGATGCGCGTCAGCATCCGTCCCACCCGTCCGAAGCCGGCGATAATGACATGGCCGCTGAGGTCGCCGGGAATGGCGGCGTCGCGGACCGGCGCCGGTTTGCCGGACGTTTCCAGCCATGCCGACAGCCGCCGCGCCGGTTGCGCCACCAGCGGCGTCGCCACCATCGACAGGCCGGTGACGATCAGCATGAAATGGCCGGTGGCGGCCGGAATGATGCCCAGCGTCATCGCCAGGCCGACCACGACAAAGGCGAATTCACCGCCCTGGCCCAGCAACAGCCCGGTTTCCACCGCCGTGGCGCGGGGGATGCGGAAGAGCAGCGCCAGTCCGGCGGTGATGGCGCCCTTGATCAGGAACAGCCCGGCGACCGACCCGGCGATCCACGCCGCTTCCCGCCCCACCACCCGGTAATCGATGCCCATGCCCACCGACATGAAGAAAAGGCCTAGCAGCAGTCCCTTGAACGGCTCGATCGTCACTTCCACCGAATGCCGGAACTCGGTTTCCGCCAGCAGCAGTCCCGCCAGGAACGCGCCCAGCGCCATTGACAGCCCGCCCGCGCCGGTCAGGGCCGAGCAGGCGAGAATGATCAGCAGCGTGGTGGCGGTGAACATGTCCGTGCTGCGGGTCCGCGCCACCAGATGCAGCATCGGCCGCATCAGGCGCGTGCCCAGCGCGTAGATGAGGACGATGACGGCGGCGGCCTGCGTCAGCGAGAGCAGCAGTTCGGTGCCGACATCCTCGCTGTGCGGCCGCCCGAGAATGCCGACCAGGAACAGGATCGGCACTACCGCCAGATCCTGCATCAGCAGGATGGCGAAGGCAGTCTGGCCCAGCGGCGAACCCAGACGGTGGCGTTCCACCAGCAATTGCATGACGATGGCGGTGGAGGACAGCGCCAGGCAGCTGCCCAGCACCACCGACGCCGCCAGGCTGTTGCCGAAGGCCCGCGCCACGCCGCCGATCAGGCAGGCGGTCACCACCACCTGCAGCGACCCCAGCCCGAACACCAGCCGCCGCATCGCCCACAGCCGGTCCAGCGACAGTTCCAGCCCGATCATGAACAGCAGGAAGATCACCCCGAGTTCGGCCAGCGCCTGCACGCCCTTCAGGTCGGTAATGACCACCTCGGCCAGCCAAGGGGCCTCCGTCGTGAACAACCCCAGCCCGTAGGGGCCGATCAGCCCGCCGATGGCCAGGTATCCCAGCACGGCGGGCACGCGGAAACGATGCAGCAAGGGCACCAGGATGCCCGCCGCCAGCAGGAAGATCATGGATTCGCGCAGGAATCCGAGGCCGTGTGCTTCCACGTCATGCGAGTTCTATGAATGGGGAAAGCGCGATTATAGGGGCGAGGGCGGCAATAGTCCCGGTCGGGATATGGGGCAGGGTTCAGATTTCCGTTTCCGGCATCACCGTCACCCGCACGTCCAGGTCATGGTCGCCGCCGCCCAGGATGACGCCGCGCAGCGGCGAGACGTCGCTGAAGTCGCGGCCCCAGGCCAGCGTAATGTGTTCCACGCCGGGGACAACGTTGTTGGTGGGGTCGAAGTCGGTCCAGCCCGCCTGCGGACACCACACCGATATCCAGGCATGCGAGGCATCGGCGCCGACCAGGCGCGGCTGGCCGGGCGGCGGCTGGGTCAACAGGTAGCCGCTGATGTAACGGGCAGGAATGCCCAGCGCGCGCAGACAGGCCAGCATCAGGTGCGCGAAGTCCTGGCAGACGCCGCGCTTGCGTTCCAGCACTTCCGTCAGCGGCGTGGCGACGTGGGTGGCTTCGGGGTCGAAGGTGAACTCCTCGTGGATGCGCGACATCAGCGCATCCACCGCTTCCAGCAGCGGTCGACCGGGGGTGAAGCTTTTCTGGGCGTAGTCGGCAAAGACATGCTTGATGCGGATGTACGGCGACTCCTGCCGGTAGCGCAGCGCCTCAAGCTGCTCATCGTCCACCGGGCCGCTATGGTAGCGGCAGGACTCCACCACGGACTCCCAGGCCGTGGAGTTCGCGAAGGCGACGAGTCGCGGGCGCGGCAGCACTTCCAGATGCATCGCGGCGCTGACCCGCAGCACGGTGTGCGGCTGGTTGATTTCCAGCCGCGTGCAGGGGTTGCCGAAACTGTCCGTTCCCGGTTGCATCTGCACCGGTTGCGGTTCGACGGTGAGCGAGCGGGCATGGACGCGCTGCCAGGGCACGTCGCGCGGCTGCAGGTGCAGCAGCTGCTGCGACAGCGACACCGGCCAGCGGTAGCGGTATTCGGTTTCGTGGATCACGTGGTAGGCGGGCATGTCAGGTCGATACCGTCGGCTGGCTGATGCTGTCGACATGCGCGAAATAGCGCAGCGTCAGCTGGTCGGAAAGGCCAAGCCCGGCGGCGGCGATGTCGCGCAGCAGGCGAGCCAGGATCGCCAGCGCCTTGGGCAGGCGGGCGGGGTACTGCATCTCGCTTTCCAGCACGCCCAGGTCCAGTGTCGCCAGCTGGTCGCGGATGGCGGCCAGGCCGTAATCCTCGTCGTCACCCACCTGCCTCAGCGAGCTGACCAGCTTGTCCAGCTGGTAGATCAGCGCGTGCGGGTTGGCCGGGTCGAGCAGGATCAGGTCCAGCACCGGAATCAGCTGTGCGGTCGAGAGATAGCGGCTGCGGTAGGTGATGGTGCTGTCGGCCAGTTCCAGCAGCCAGTCCAGGCCGGTCCGGCCGGTCGCCGCCGGGGTTTCCAGCAGCCGTGCGATGGCCGAGGCCAGGAATTGCAGCCGTTCCAGCCGCCGCCCGATCATCAGGAAGCGCCAGCTGTTGTCCTGGGTCATGTCGTCCATGGCGAAACCGGCCAGTGACGACAGCGACATCAGCAGCCGGTCGAGGAAGACCAGCGAATCGCCGATCGCCATTGCCCCCGGCTGCAGCCGGTCGGCCTCCTGTTCCAGATCGACAATGGCAATCCAGTTTTCATGCGACAGTCGGCTGCGCACCTGCGAGGCGCACCAGATCAGCGAGCCGAGCGCGCCGCGCAGGCTGCCGCCTTCGCTTTCGCACAACGAGGCTGTCAGCTTCAGCGCCGGATCGTCGTCCTCGTCCAGCAGGCCCAGAAAACGACAGGTGTCCAGCGCCACTTCCAGGCCGGAATCATCGTCGCCGGCCACTTCCACCAGCCGCGACAGCGCCGAGCGCAGCAGCCGGGCGTTGTTGTCGCAGCGTTCGGCATAGCGGCCCAGCCAGAACATGTTTTCCGCCACCCGCGACGGCAGGTAAGGGTCCTGGCGCAGCAGGTCGCTGACGCCCAGCGGCCTTACTGCCGGAGTTTCCCGGCGCGTGCTGGGGCTGAAGCAGACCCAGGTGTCCTTGCTGATGCCGCCGCGCTGCATCGACACCACTTCCTGCGCTTCCTTGCCCGCCACGCGGGTCAGGCCGCCGGGCATCACCAGCCAGCCTTTCTCGGTGGCGACGGCGTAGACGCGCATCGCGGCCGAGCGGGCGGTGAAGCGGCCCTCGCTGCTTTGCCATACCGGCGCCAGCGATAGCTTTTTCAGTTCTTGTGCTACATAGGTATAAGGGCGGCGGGCAATGCGTCGCCGCATCTCGGCCAGCCCTTTTTTATCCAGCAGCTTGCCGAATACCGGGTCGAAACGCTGCGAGGGAAAAGCGGGTTTGATCACCAGTTCCGGCAATCGCTCCAGCGCTTCTTCCAATGCCGGGGCCTCGCCGCACCACCAGGTGTCCAGCGACGGCATTTCCAGCGCCTCGCCCAGCAGGAATTCGGCGATGCGCGGCAGGAAACCGTGCAGGCCCGGCGTCTCCAGTACCCCGGAACCCAGCGCATTGGCGATCAGCACGGTGCCGGCGCGCGCCGCTTCCAGCAGGCCGGGCACGCCCAGCGCCGAGTCGCTGCGCAATTCCAGCGGGTCGCAGAAATCGTCATCCAGACGGCGCAGAATGGCGTGGACGCGTTTCAGCCCGTTCAGCGTCTTCAGGTAGACCACCGACTGGCGCACGGTCAGGTCGCTGCCTTCCACCAGCGGCATTGCCAGCTGGCGCGCCAGGTAGACATGCTCGAAATAGGTTTCGTTGTAGCGGCCGGGGGTCAGCAGCACGATAAGCGGCGGCTCGCCGCGCGTCGGGGCCAGCCGGGCCAGCGTCTGTTGCAGCGCCTGGAAGAAGCCCGTCAGCGACTGCACCTGCAACTGCTTGTACAGCTCAGGGAAGGCGCGGGCGACGATCTGGCGGTTTTCCAGGGCATAGCCCATGCCGGACGGCGCCTGGGTGCGGTCGGCCATCACCGACCAGTGCCCGTCCGGCCCACGCGCCAGATCGGCGGCATAGACATGCAGGAACAGGCCGCCCGGCGGCTGCATGCCCCGGCAGGGCCACAGGAAATTGTTGTGGCCGAAGACCAGCTCCGGCGGCAGCAGGCCTTCCGCCAGCAGCGTTTGCGGGCCGTAAAGGTCAGCCAGCACCCGGTTCAGCAGGTCGGCGCGCTGGGCAATGCCCGCCGCGATTTCCTGCCATTCCGCCGCCGGGATCAGGTTCGGCACCGAGCCCAGCCGCCAGGGACGGCTGGTGTCGGTAGCGGTGCTGTAGATGTTGTAGGTGATGCCGTTTTCCTGCACCAGCCGTTCCACCAGCTCGGTGCGGTGCTGCATCTGCTCCGGCGTCATCGCCGCCAGTAGGGCGTGGAAATCCCGCCAGTGCGGACGCACCTCGCCCTCGGCCGTGAAGATCTCGTGATAACGGTCGGGGTCGTCGGGCAGGGCGGCAAACAGGTCGGTCATGGCTCGCGTGGTTTCCGGGACGCCCGGCCGCGCGCGCTGGCGGGCCAGGGCGCGGGCATTACGGATCAGGGCGTCGTTCAAAGTCGGTTGGCGCGCAAGTCTAGCACGAAGGGGAAATCCCCCGGGCGTTCGGCGGTCGGAACGCTCAGGCGGCCCGGCGTGTGGCCCAGCCGGAAGAAGCGCGCCAGCCGACGGCTTTCCGCCTCGAAGGCGTTGACCGGGAAACTGTCGTAATTGCGGCCGCCCGGATGCATGACATGGTACTGGCAGCCGCCCAACGAGCGTTTCTGCCACGAGTCGACCAGATCGAAGGTCAGCGGCGAATCGACGCCGATGGTCGGATGCAGGCAGGACGGCGGCTGCCAGGCGCGGTAACGCACGCCGCCGACGAACTCCCCGACCGTGCCGGTCGGCTGCAGCGGCACCGGCCGCCCGTTGCAGAGCAGGGTGTAGCGGTCCGGGGCCATGCCGGTCACCTTCACCTGCACCCGCTCCACTGACGAATCGACAAAGCGCACCGTGCCGCCAGGCGCGCCTTCCTCACCCATCACATGCCACGGCTCCAGCGCATGCCGCACTTCCAGCGCCATGCCCTTCACCGCGAAATCACCGTATTTGGGGAAGCGGAATTCGAAATGGGCGTCGAACCATTCCGGGCGGAAGGCATAGCCCGCGTCCTGCAACTCGCCGATCACGTCGGCAAAGTCCTGCTTGACGAAATGCGGCAGCAGGAAGCGGTCGTGCAGTTCGGTACCCCAGCGGGTCAGGCGTTCCGGGGCGTAGGGTTCTTCCCAGAAATGCGTCAGCAGCGCCCGTAGCAGCAGTTGCTGCGCCAGGCTCATCCGTGCGTGCGGCGGCATTTCAAAGGCGCGCAGTTCCAGCAGGCCCAAGCGGCCGGTCGGGCCATCCGGCGAATACAGCTTGTCGATGCAGAATTCGGCGCGATGGGT
>DASUIL010000320.1:0-5147 GCA_036273075.1 Fluviicoccus sp.
TTTGCCCACCACCTGCGCCTGTCCTTCTTTCGCCTACATCCCGGAATACAGCGCGGTCGTTGTTGAAAAGTTGGTTGCAGCAGGCGCGGTCGTGGTGGGCAAAACCAACCTCGACCAGTTCGCCACCGGCCTGGTGGGCACGCGCTCACCCTATGGCGAGGTGCCGAACGCCTTTGATCCCGCCTACATCAGCGGCGGTTCCAGTTCCGGCTCCGCCAGTGTCGTGGCGCGCGGGCTGGTGCCGTTCGCGCTGGGGACGGATACCGCCGGTTCCGGCCGCGTGCCCGCCGGGTTCAACAATATTGTCGGCCTGAAGCCCACCAAGGGCTGGCTGAGCACCAGCGGACTGGTGCCCGCCTGCCGCACGCTGGACTGCGTGTCGGTATTCGCGCTGGACATTGATGACGCCCAGACCGTGGCGCGCATCGCCGGCGGCTTTGACGCTGCCGACCCCTATTCCCGCCCGGAGCCGGCGACGCCCGCCACCCTGCCCGAGCGGA
This sequence comes from Fluviicoccus sp., assembly GCA_036273075.1. Lineage (GTDB taxonomy): Bacteria > Pseudomonadota > Gammaproteobacteria > Pseudomonadales > Moraxellaceae > Fluviicoccus. The sequence goes on from DASUIL010000320.1 coordinate 501, forward strand.
TCGTGCTGGGCATTCCGGCCAACCCGGAATGGCATGGCGATGCCCTGGCCGCCGCCGCCTGGGAAAGCGCACTGGCCAATTGGCAGAATCTGGGCGTGGAACTGCGCGCCATCGACTTCGGCCCGCTGTTCGCCGTCGCCGCGCTGCTCTATGACGGCCCGTGGGTGGCCGAACGCTACGTAGCACTGGAAGCGCTGATGAACAAGCCGCCGGTGGACCTGCATCCGGTGGTGCGCGAGATCGTGCTGCGCGCGCAAGGCCAGACCGCCGCCGACGCCTTCAAGGGCGAATACCGCCGCGCCGCGCTGGCGCGCGAGGCGCAGGCGCTGCTGAACGGGCTGGATGGCCTGCTGGTACCGACCACCCCCACCATCTACCGCACCGAGGCCGTGCTGGCCGACCCGGTGACGCTGAACAGCCGCCTCGGCCGCTACACCAATTTCGTCAACCTGCTGGACCTGTGCGCGCTGGCGCTGCCCGCCGGTTTCCGCGCCGACGGTCTGCCCGCGGGCATCACCCTGATCGGCCGCGCCTGGCAGGACAGCCTGCTCGCCGATCTCGGCCGTCGCTGGCAGCTGGCCCGTCCCTGGACCGCCGGGGCCACCGGCCGCGCCCTTCCCCTTCCTTCCACCCGGACTGAAACCGCTCCCATGACTGAAACCCTGACCGTCGCCGTGGTTGGCGCGCACCTGACCGGCATGCCGCTGAACAGCCAGCTGACCGAACGCGGCGCCACGCTGCTGGAAAGCACCGTCACCGCCCCGGCCTACCGGCTCTTCGCCCTGGCCAACACCACGCCGCCCAAGCCCGGCCTGAAGCGGGTCAGTGAAGGCGGCGCGTCGATCATCGTCGAGTTGTGGTCGATGCCGGTGGAACACTTCGGTTCCTTTGTGGCGCTGATTCCGTCGCCGCTGGGCATCGGCACGCTGGAACTGGCGGACGGCCGCCTGGTGAAGGGCTTCATTTGCGAACCGTGGGCGCTGGATGACGCGGTGGACATCACGTCCTTCGCCGGCTGGCGCGCCTACATGGCCAGCCGGGTTTAAGGAGCGGACCGTCATGTTCAAGACCGTACTGATTGCGAACCGGGGCGAAATCGCCGTCCGCATCGCCAAGACGCTGAAGACGATGGGCGTGCGCAGCATCGCCGTCTATTCCGAAGCCGACCGTTACAGCGCCCATGTCACCGCCGCCGACGAAGCCGTGCTGATTGGCGGGCCGTCGCCCTCCGACAGCTACCTGCGCGGCGACACCATCATCGAAGTGGCCAAGGCCACCGGCGCGGAAGCCATCATCCCCGGTTACGGCTTTCTCTCGGAAAACGCCGGCTTTGCCGAAGCCTGCGCCGCCGCCGGGATCGTCTTTGTCGGCCCCAGCCCCGACCAGCTGCGCCGTTTCGGCCTGAAACACACCTCGCGCGAACTGGCCGAACAGGCCGGGGTGCCGCTGACACCCGGCACCGGCCTGCTCACCAGCCTGGCGGAAGCCAAGACCGAAGCCGCGAAACTGGGCTATCCGGTGATGCTGAAGAGCACGGCGGGCGGCGGCGGCATCGGCCTGTCCCGCTGCAACAGCGAAGCCGAGCTGGTGGCGGCCTATGAGTCGGTGCAGCGTCTGGGCCAGAACTTCTTCAACGACGCCGGGGTGTTCCTGGAGCGTTTTGTCGATGAAGCCCGCCATGTCGAAGTGCAGATTTTCGGCAACGGGCTGGGCAAGGTGGTGGCGCTGGGTGAACGCGACTGCTCGGTGCAGCGCCGCAACCAGAAGGTGATGGAAGAAACCCCCGCCCCCGGCCTGCCCGCCGCCACCCGCGCCAAATTGCTGGACGCCGCCGTGCGGCTGGGCGAGTCGGTCGGCTACGCTTCCGCCGGGACCGTCGAATTCATCTATGACGGCGCGCGCGACGAGTTCTATTTCCTGGAAGTGAACACCCGCCTGCAGGTGGAACACCCGATCACCGAAATGGTCACCGGCCTGGATCTGGTGCAATGGATGGTGATGACCGCCGCCGGCGAACCGCCGTCACTGGATAACCTGCCTACACCTAAGGGCGCGGCCATCGAAGTGCGCATCTACGCCGAAGACCCGGTGAAGAACTTCCAGCCCTCGCCCGGCGTGCTCACCGACGTATCCTTCCCGGACGGCATCCGCCTGGACGGCTGGGTGGCCACCGGCACCGAAGTCTCGCCCTACTACGACCCGATGCTGGCCAAGCTGATCGTGCACGGCGCCAACCGGGCCGAGGCACTGGCCAAGCTGCAGGCGGCGCTGGACAGCACCCGTCTCTACGGCATCAGCACCAATCTCGACTACCTGCGCCAGATTGTCGCCAGCACCGCCTTCCGCGAGGCGACGCTGTCGACACGCTTCCTGGAACGCTTCACCTACCAGCCGCACCTGATCGAAGTGCTGGAACCCGGCACCTACAGCTCGGTGCAGGACTACCCCGGCCGCACCGGCTACTGGGACATCGGCGTGCCGCCGTCCGGCCCCATGGACGACTACGCCTTCCGCCTCGCCAACCGCATTGTCGGCAACCACGAAGCCGCCGCCGGGCTGGAATTCACCATCCAGGGACCGACGCTGCGCTTCCACGGCGACACCGTCATCGCCCTTACCGGCGCCGACCTGGGCGCGACGCTGGACGGCGAGCCGGTGGCCTGCTGGACACCGATTGCCGTCAAGAGCGGCCAGATCCTGAAAACCGGCCGCGCCGTCGCCGGTTGCCGCGCCTATCTCGCCGTGCGTCAGGGCATCGACGTGCCCGACTACCTGGGTAGCAAGTCCACCTTCGCCCTCGGCCAGTTCGGCGGCCATGCCGGACGCACGCTGCGCAACGGCGACATGCTGGCCATCAGCCAGCCGAACATCAGCGCCTGCAACACGCCCGCGCCGCTGTTCGACCCCGCCCCGGCCCCGGCGGCGCTCATTCCCGCCTACGGCACGGACTGGGACATCGGCGTGCTGTACGGACCGCACGGCGCACCCGATTTCTTCACCACTGAAGCCATCGACGAAGTCTTCGCCAGCCCGTGGCAGGTGCACTACAACTCCAACCGTCTGGGCGTGCGCCTGACCGGCCCGAAGCCCACCTGGACCCGCTCCGACGGCGGCGAGGCCGGGCTGCACCCCTCCAACATCCACGACTGCGAATACGCCATCGGCTCCATCAACTTCACCGGCGACATGCCGGTGATCCTGACCCGCGACGGCCCCAGCCTGGGCGGCTTTGTCTGCGCCGCCACCATCGCCAAGGGTGAATTGTGGAAGGTGGGCCAGGTAAAGCCCGGCGACCGTATCCGCTTCAAGCGCATGACCTTTGAAGAAGCGCTGGCGCTGGAACTGGCGCAGGATGCCGCGATCAGTGCCTTGGCGACCGCCGGTTCACCCCCATCCCGGCCTTCCCCCATCGAGGGGGAAGGAGAAGTGTGGCCTGCGCCGGATGCCGAGTGCGAAAAAGCCTCCTGCATCGTCGCCATGCTGGCCGCCTATGAACACCATCCCGGCGTCACCTACCGGCAGGCGGGCGACAAGTACATCCTGGTGGAATACGGCCCCAACATCCTCGACCTGCGCTTCCGCTTCCGCATCCATGCGCTGATGGAAGCCCTGAAGGCCGCCCCGATCAACGGCGTGCTGGAACTGGCTCCCGGCGTACGCTCGTTGCAGATCCAGTACGACAGCCGCGTGATTTCGCAGCACGCGCTGGTCAACACCCTGCTGGCGATGGAAAACACGCTGCCGGACGTGGAAACGATGACCATCCGCAGCCGCGTGGTGTACCTGCCGCTGGCCTTCGAGGACTCCGCCACCCTGGGTGCCGTGGACCGCTACCGCGAAACCGTGCGCGCCGAAGCGCCCTGGCTGCCGAACAACGTCGACTTCATCCAGCGCATCAACGGCCTGGCCACGCGGGAAGAAGTCAGCGACATCGTCTACAGCGCCCGCTACATGATCCTCGGTCTGGGCGACGTCTACCTGGGCGCGCCCTGCGCGGTGCCGGTGGACCCGCGCCACCGGCTGATGACCTCCAAGTACAACCCCGCCCGCACCTTCACCGCGGAAGGCACGGTGGGCATCGGCGGCGTCTACATGTGCATCTACGGCATGGACTCGCCCGGCGGCTACCAGCTGGTGGGCCGCACCCTGCCGATCTGGAACAAGTTCCTGAAGAACGAACAGTTCCCCGACGGCGAACCCTGGCTGCTGAAGTTCTTCGATCAGGTGCAGTTCTACCCCGTCACCGAGGCTGAACTGACACAGCTGCGCGAAGACTTCCGCGAAGGCCGCGCCGCCATCCGCATCGAGGAAGAAACCTTCGACCTGAAGCGCTACGACGCCTTCCTGCACGAAAACGCCGCCTCCATCGCCGAATTCCGGGCGAAGCAGAAGGCTGCCTTCGACACCGAAGTGGCGCTGTGGCAGGCCGAAAGCACGCAGGACCTGATGGCGGCCATTGAAGAGGAAATCGCGCTGTCGATTGCCGAGGACATGCACCTGGTCTCGGCCGATATCAGCGGCAACGTCTGGAAACTGCTGGTGGAAGTCGGTCATGCTGTCGAGGCCGGTGAACCCCTGGTCATCCTGGAAGCCATGAAGATGGAATTCCCTGTCCACGCGCCCGTCACCGGCACGGTCCGCGCCCTG
>DASUIL010000321.1:0-9583 GCA_036273075.1 Fluviicoccus sp.
AACCAAATAAACACAAGTCATTGTTTATGCTGAACTTATTTGCCCAGCACCGCGTCAGCGTGGGGCGCATTATAGGCCCACAATCCACACTGTCAAAGACTTTTTGAATCCCACAAAACGTTCGCTCTCTTTATGAGCAATATTGGCAAATTATCACCAAAAGACTTTATTGTTCGAGAAGCACCCGCGCAATTGCCTTTTTACCAGCCTGGATAATGTAACGCTCTCCGCAAACACAACGGAACAATGCATCCACTTCGGCCCCGTCCACAAAGACCGCCTTCCGCTGCAACACATCTCGCGCGGCAGCACTATTCTTGACGAGGCCGGCCTTGTTCAGCACTGCACTGATTGGCAGATCATCAGCACCTTCAGCGTGAATCACCACATCGGGAACATCTTCAGGAATCTCTCCGTGGCGTATGACGTTGCCCGCAGCCTTATGCGCACCTTGTGCCGCCTCAGCACCATGGAATCGCTCAATGATTTCCAAGGCCAACATGCGCTTAAGCTCTTGAGGATTAAGGCCTGCCGCCATTTCATTGAGCAAGCCCTCAACCTCCTCCTGCTGCCTGAAACTGAGCAATTCAAAGTACCGGGGAATCAATTGATCAGGCATGGATAGCAGCTTTTGGTACATTTCGCCCGGGGCATCGCTGACCCCGATATAATTACCCAAGGATTTCGACATTTTCTGGACACCGTCCAGCCCTTCCAATATCGGTAGCGTGATGCAAATCTGCGAAGTTTGGCCGTACCGGGCCTGCAGGGTTCGGCCCATCAAAAGATTGAACTTCTGGTCGGTTCCTCCCAACTCCACATCCGACTGCAGTTCAACAGAGTCATAACCTTGCAGCAACGGGTAGAGGAACTCATGGATCGCGATGGATTGCTGGTTGGCGAATCGCTTGGAGAAATCATCACGTTCCAGCATACGCGTCACCGTATACTGCCCGGCGAGATGAATCATATCGGCTGCGGACTTGCCGGACATCCATTCAGAATTGAATACAACCCGCGTTTTTTGGGGATCGAGAATCTTGAAGACCTGATCACGGTAAGACTTGGCATTTTCGGCTACCTGTTCGGCCGTCAGCGGTTTACGCGTGACATTCTTACCGGTCGGATCACCGATCATGCCGGTAAAGTCGCCTATGAGGAAAATGACTTCGTGTCCGAGATCCTGAAAGATGCGCAGCTTGTTGATCAGCACCGTATGGCCCAGATGCAGATCCGGAGCGGTAGGATCAAAACCCGCCTTGACGCGCAGGGGTCGACCCTCGCTTAACCTGGCCAGCAAATCATCTTCCTGAATGATTTCTTCCGTTCCCCGGCGGATTAGTGCAAGTTGCTGTTCTGGAGTCATGATCTCTTTCGCTACAATGCCCGTTGAAAGGGCGCATTTTAATGAGAAAAACCGTGACAGATGAAATTTATTTGGGATTGATGTCCGGAACCAGTCTGGATGCCATCGACGCCGTTGCCGTTTCCTTTGCAAACGGTTTCCGTATCATTGCGACATACAGCATGCCGATGCCGGAAGACACCCGCGCATCCATTCTGGCCCTGACGCTACCGGGCTCGAACGAGATAGACCGAATGGGCGAAGTCGATATTCAACTGGGTGTACTTTTTGGCACTTGCGTGAACAGGCTTCTGGAAGAGAGCGGCATTGAACGCCGGCTGATCAGGGCCATCGGCAGTCATGGACAAACCATTCGCCATCGTCCGGGCCGGTGCTTCCCGTTTACACTTCAAATTGGCGACCCTAATGTGATCGCCGAAAACACCGGAATTACCGTTGTTGCCGATTTCAGACGACGCGATATGGCGGCGGGTGGACAGGGAGCCCCTCTGGTTCCCGCCTTTCATCAGGCCATCTTCCGCAGTCGCGACCGTGACCGGGTCATCCTGAATCTGGGAGGCATCGCCAACATCACGCTATTACCTGCCGACCTGCAGCAACCTGTGGGAGGTTACGATACCGGCCCTGCGAACATCCTGATGGATGCCTGGTGCCGTCGCATTCGTCACATTCCTTATGACCTTGATGGTGAATGGGCCGCTTCCGGGAACATCAAGCCCGGATTGCTGGAACGGATGCTTACCCACCCCTTCTTTTCCCAGAAACCGCCTAAAAGCACAGGACGGGAAGAATTCAATATTGATTGGCTTGACTCACTTCTTGCCGAAGAGTCAGACAGGCGACCCGAAGATATCCAGGCGACTCTCAGCGAACTGACCGCCCGTTCCGTAGCGGATGCGGTAACCGCGGCAGGCATGAATCGTTGTGAGATGGTGGTTTGCGGCGGCGGCGCTTATAACCAGTTCCTCATGCAGCGTCTTTCCGCCCTACTCCCGGACTGCCAAATCAACAACTCCATGGATTATGGCGTGGCGCCAACCTGGATCGAAGCCTCTGCCTTTGCCTGGTTGGCGCGGCAGGCCATGCTGGAATTGAGCGGGAATATCCCGGAAGTGACCGGGGCCCGCGGTGAAAGAATTCTGGGGGGGGTGTACCCGGCCTGAGGCCGGATATCAAACAGAAAACGAGGAACCGCACCCGCACGTAGAAGTTGCATTGGGGTTACGAACGACGAAACGGGACCCCTGCAGCCCCTCCTCGTAATCAACTTCGGATCCGGCAAGATACTGGTAGCTCATTGAGTCAACCACCATGTCGATATCCTGGTTGGTGAATACCGAGTCCATCTCTCCAGAATTCTCATCAAAGGTAAATCCGTAGGAGAATCCCGAACAGCCTCCACCGGTGATATATACCCGTAATTTGAGGTTCGGGTTACCCTCCCCTTCCTTGAGCTTGCGAACTTTGGCGGCGGCGCGGTCCGTAAGGACCATGCCTGCAACGGCGTCTGTCATATCAACTGCCCATCTTTTCCGAGTAAAACACTAAAGTATTATGAAAAAAAACACCGGGGTAGTCAATCAAACCCGAAAGGAAAGGCCCGGACAAGCCGGGCCTTTGCACTGATCCGACAACGCGGAGTTTACTCGTCCTTGAGAGCACACTCAAAGCTGGCGGCGTCGTGCTTGCAGCGCACCTTCTTCAGCAGGGACATCATCTTCTTGTCGTAGATGCCTTCGCCGGTGAGGCTGATACGGGATTCACGCATCAGCTTGGTATAACCGGGCTTGTCAGCATCCGGAATATCCATCCAGTACTTGGCGGGAATATCGGACTCGGTCTTCTTGATGACGCTGAAAGCGCGGTCAAGCTGGGTCACAACATACTCGCGGCTCTTCTGGCCAAAACCGGCCGGGAACGCCTTCGGATTAATGATAATGTTGCCGGTCAGCTGGACGATCGGGAAACGGACAATGGCGCCCTTGGTGCCCAAACCCTTGAACAGTTCAAGAGGCTTGAACGCGACTGCCGGGGCGGCCACGATATCAACCTGGCCATTATTGAACTTGCCGGCAAAGTTGGTGATGTCGGAAGCCACAGGCTGGGCGCCGATCTTCTGCACCATCTTGGCTTGGGACTTGTCGTAATCCAGCACGGCGATTTTCTTGCCGGAAGCCTTGGAGAGGTTGTTGATGGCGCGGTCGTTCACAAGCAGGTAGCCGGCTCCCAGCGGAACCAGGCCAACGACTTCGTAACCGTTGCTGACCATGGAGCCGGCAATTTTCGGCGAACTCAGGAGTGTCAGAACATCCTTCATGACCGCATAGCTGGGAATGGCGCCGATGGAGTCGATGCTGCCCACGAACTGGTTGAATTGACGGCCGCGCAGACCGGTGATGCTGATGCCGTCGCACTGACCGGCCTTGAAGTCTTCAGAGGCGATGCGCTCGTCTGTGTAGGCCTTCAGTTCGATGTCCGCGCCCCAGCCCTTGGCTGCCAGCGAGTAGTCCTTCATCATGGCGTAGACATCGCCCTGGGTGCCGAGCAGGTCGAACACGCAGACTTTTTGCTTGGCTTCGGCGGTGGCGCTCAGCATCAGGCCGGCAGCCAGAGCCAGCATGGGGACAGTACGGCTCTTCAGAGAGACGGTGATTTTTTTCATGGTGTATCCTTGTCGACGGCTTGGTTTTTCGAAACCCTGGATCACGGGTTCCGCATTTTAACGTAGTCTGCCACAGCACCAAAAGCCATTTGTCTGATTGTTACGACACTCATGCGATCATTTTGTGAGCTTGCGTCGCATGCGTGTAATCAGACGCCATATTAACCTTGTGGCAAGCATGGAGATTCCGGACCCGGCGCCGGGAGGCAAATTTCAGGCAAAAAAAAGGGTGGCAGGGCGCCACCCCAAAAGAGGGTTCTTTCAGCAGACAATCAGGGGAAGATTGCCTGTTTGCAATCAGGCAGCCTTGCGCTTCTCACCAGAGGCAACCAGATCGCCGAACAGCTTCTGGCCTTCAGCCTTCAGCGATTCAACTTCGGTCTTCAGCGTTTCAACCAGACCGAAAGCAACCAGCACGGCCTTCTTGTCGGCGGCAGCCTTCTCGCCGCGAGCGGCCTGACCAGCGGCTTGCAGCTTGTCCAGTTGCTTCTGGCCTTCTTCTTCAACCTTGGTCACCAGACCCAGGCCAGCCAGATACACCTGATTGCTCAGGCCCTTGACGCGCTCGACCAGACCAACTTGAGTTTCAGCAACGTTTTTCAGTTCGCCCATGATGCTCTCCAAATTTAGCTTCACACACCCGGTTCATGCTGCACCCTGCAGCAACCCATGGGCGCATTCTAGGAGAGTTCGAAGACGAAGAATAACTAAATTGTCGAACAAAAAGACAATGCGGAGATATTTTGCGGCCTCTGAGCGGGGCCGCAGGCCGATAGACTTACAAGGCCATCCTGTTGGGCAGCGTTTCAGCTATCACCTTCATGCGTTCCATCAGCTCATGATGGGTCGGTGCGGTTACGGTGATATGACCCAGTTTGCGGCCGGGACGCTCGGATTTACCATACAGGTGCAGGTGTGTTTCCGGGATGGCCAGGATGGCGGCCGTCTCCGGATGGGCGCCGATGATGTTGATCATGGCGCTTGGCCGTATGGGATCTGTCGCCCCCAGCGGCAAGCCTGCTACGGCGCGCATATGGTTCTCGAACTGCGAGCAAATGGCACCTTCAATGCTCCAATGCCCCGAGTTATGAACTCGCGGCGCCGTCTCATTGGCGACCAGGCCATTGCCCGTATCAAACATCTCCAGCGTCATGACGCCGACATGCTGGAGGTCATTCATGATAGCGCGGATATAGGCATCCGCCTGATGGCCGAGCGCTTCCGGCATATCCGGCGCCGGGACAACCGAGTGCGAGAGGATGCCCTGATGATGGACGTTCCAGGCAGGCGGATAACAACGAATTTCGCCATCTTGTCCCCGGACCGCCACCATCGACAACTCGCGGCCGAAGCTGATGAATGCCTCGGCCAGCAACGGCGCCGCCTTGCCCAAGTCCGACCAGGCGCGACCGACATCTTCAGCCGAGCGGATCACGAACTGCCCCTTGCCGTCATAGCCGCCGGTTACGGTCTTGATGACCAGCGGCATGCCAAGCTTCTCGACCGCCTTTTGCAATTCCGCTTCACTGTCGACCCGTTGCCATGGCGCCGCCGGAATGCCCAAGCGGTCAAAGAGTTCCTTTTCGTTCAGGCGGTTCTGCGAGACCGCCAGTGAGCGGACTCCCGGAAAAACCGGCTTGTGACGGGCGATGCTTTCAACCCATGCGGTGGAGATATTCTCGAACTCGTAGGTAAAGACATCCGCGCTGGCAAGGAAGGCCTGCAGGGACTCCGGGCTGCCGGAGGCGTCCCCGTAAACATCACCCAAGGGCGCGGAAGGGCAATCGTGAACGGCGTCGTAAAAACTGAAACGCAAGTTAAAGGGATAGCCGGCCAGAGCCATCATCCGGCCAAGCTGGCCGCCGCCGAATACACCCACTCTCATGCCGGCGCTCCGGGAATCGGGTTTTCCAGTACCTTGTCGGTCTGCTGTTGACGGAAAGTCTCGATCGCCTCAACAAAGCGGGGATGCGCGGTGGACAGTATCTGGGTGGCCAGCAAGGCAGCATTGACGGCTCCGGCCTTGCCTATCGCCAGGGTACCAACCGGCACACCGGCGGGCATCTGGACGATCGACAACAGCGAATCCAGCCCGTTCAGCGCCTGGGACTGCACGGGAACACCCAGCACCGGCAATGAAGTCTTGGAGGCGCACATGCCCGGGAGATGCGCTGCGCCGCCGGCGCCCGCGATGATCACGGCGATGCCGCGACCGCGCGCCGTTTCGGCGTAGCTGAAAAGCTTGTCCGGAGTGCGGTGGGCGGAAACAACCTCGGCCTCGAAGGGGACGCCCAGCGCCCGCAGGGTGTCGGCGGCATGCTGCATGGTCGCCCAATCCGACTGAGAACCCATAATGATGCCTACCAGAGGCTGTGATGCTTGTGCTGTCATGCGACCGTCACTCATAACCTGGAAACCGGAAAACCGCCGATTTTGACTAAAAAATCACAAACGGCCAAGTGTTGCAGGGCTTTTATTGCATATTCGGCGCTTTTCAACCGCCAAACGACGGCCGAAACATGAAATAGACAGCGCCGAGCATGCAAATAGCGGCATAGACGAAATCCATCCGGAATGGCTCCTTCAGGTAGAAGACCGCAAACGGCACGAAAACCGAGAGCGTGATGACCTCCTGCAGGATCTTCAACTGCCCGACATCCAGCACGCCATGACCAATGCGGTTGGCAGGGACCATGAGCATGTATTCAAAAAAGGCGATGCCCCAACTTAGCAGCGCAGCGACAAACCAGGGCCTGTCAGACAAGTTCTTCAAGTGGCCGTACCAGGCAAAGGTCATGAAGATGTTTGAACAACACAAGAGGAAAACCGTCTGTAGGACAGGTGGCATGATACGGCCCCGGACTTTGCTGGCGGGCTGACATAACGCAACGGGAAAACTGCTGCGCCGTCAGGCAGACTTTGCGACAATGAATATCAAGACTAAACGCACGGCTCCCCTGATGAAAGCACTCTGGACCCTTTTCTGGCAAATCCTCCGTTTTGACCGGGGCCCTGAAGAAACGCCGTCATCCCTGCCGCTGCTGGGATCGCTGGTCCTGATCGATTACCTGATCTCCATGGCCGGACAGTCCATCTCCCGCAGCAGCGTCAAGACGGAATACATTGTGTTCATCCCGCTGATCGCGCTGGTGGTCGAACTGACTTCGCTGCGCCTGCTGACCGCGTTCAAGTCGGTCAGCTTCCGCTTTACCCAGAGCGCCAACACCATTCTGGGCGGCGACATCATCCTGACCCTGATCAGCCTGCCGGTTTCCCTGGCAGTACTGGCCGTTCCGGAAAAATCCCCCCTGCTGCCGGTGCTGGGCATCCTGCAAATGGTGCTGCTGGGGTGGGGGTTGGGATTCCGGGCTTTCGTGTATCATCGCACCATCAATATCGGACTGATCCAGGCCAACATGCTGTCGCTTGCCCTTTACCTGCTGGCGCTGACCTTCATGGTGCAGGCCTTCCCCGAACTGCTGACCCAGGCGCAGACGGCGGCCGCCGCCAGCCAGCGCTGAAACCAACGGAATAACCAGAACATGCACATTCACATTCTCGGCATCTGCGGTACTTTCATGGGCTCGCTGGCCGTGCTGGCCAAGAATCTGGGGCATACCGTAACCGGCAGCGATGCCAATGTCTATCCGCCGATGAGCACCCAACTGGAAGCGCAGGGCATTTCCCTGATGCAGGGCTACGACCCTTCCCACCTACAGCCGCGCCCGGACCTGGTGATTGTCGGCAACGCCATGAAGCGCGGTATCCCCGCCGTGGAATACGTGCTGAATGAAGGCATTCCCTATACCTCCGGCCCGCAATGGCTGGCGCAGTATGTGCTGCAGGGAAAGCATGTGATCGGCGTGGCCGGCACGCATGGCAAGACCACTACCACCACCATGGTGGCCTGGATCCTGGAACAGGCCGGACTGGAACCGGGCTTCCTGATTGGCGGCGTGCCAAAGGGCTTTGAAGCCAGCGCGCGCCTGGGTGGCGGCAAATTCTTCGTGGTGGAAGCGGACGAATATGATTCCGCCTTCTTCGACAAGCGCTCCAAGTTCATTCATTACGCGCCGCGCACGGCGATCCTGAACAACCTCGAATTCGACCACGCCGATATCTTTGATGATCTGGCGGCGATCCAGAAGCAGTTCCATCATCTGGTACGCACCATTCCCGGCCAGGGCCGCATCATTGTTCCCGCCGCAGACGCCAATCTGGCGGAGACGCTGGCCAAGGGCTGCTGGACACCCGTGGAAAAGACCGGTCTGGCCGGTGACGCCGAAGCCTTGTGGCAAGCCAACCTGCTCTCGCCGGACGGCAGCCATTTCGAGGTGCTGCATGGTGGAACAAAGGCCGGCACCGTGCACTGGGGCATGACCGGCATGCACAGCGTCAACAATGCGTTGAGCGCGATTGCCGCTGCGCATCATGTCGGCGTCAGCATCGAACAGGCATGCGCGGGGTTGAGTGCTTTCGGCGGCGTGAAGCGCCGGATGGAGTTGATCGGGGAAGTGCGCGGCATCAGCGTCTATGACGATTTCGCCCATCATCCGACCGCCATCAAGACCACGCTGGAGGGCCTGCGCAAGAAAGTCGGCAACCGCCGCATCTGGGCGGTGATCGAGCCTCGCTCGAACACCATGCGCATGGGAACGCACAAGGACGGGCTGGCCGCTTCCGCCGGCGATGCCGACCAGGTGATCTGGTACCAGCCGGACGGCCTGGACTGGAATCTGGAGCCGGTGATCGCCGACTCGCCGGTTCCGGCAAAGGTGATGCGCAATATTGATGCAATCATTGCGGAACTGACCGCCAAGACTCAGGACGGCGATGCGGTGGTGATCATGTCGAACGGCGGTTTCGGCGGCATTCACGGCAAGCTGGTGACGGCGTTGAAAGGGTAAATGATGGAGACCCTACTCTGCGCTCGCGGAGCCGAACTGACCGGGAACAAATCCATGTGCTTTACGGTGCATATCACGGTTGAGCGCACGGACTTCCAGACCGCCCTGACAACGGCATGGACGGTCTTGCGCTGTATCGGGGAGTTGGCCGCCGAGTGGCCATGCGGTCACGGTCGGTTGGTGTTCTCGCCGGTGATGGAGGAACCGGTATCCGGAGCAGGCCTGGATTGCCGCTTTCTCGGCGGCGAGCGTTCAGCGAGACTGGAAATGGAAGCAGGGCTGGAGTTGATATTTGATTTTCAGGCGCATGTCTGGCAGCGACTGGAAGCCGTGGCCAGCGTCATGGATTTCCTGCGGGGTCTGGGCAGCAGCATCGGCATGGATGGCGTCCGTGTTGGCATTCGGCCAACGAGGGCCTGATTCCCATAAAAAAAGGCGCTGTTTCCAGCGCCTTTTTCTTACCGGACAAAAAGTGATTACTTCTTGGCAGCCTCGATGGACTTCAGCACTTCGGCCTTGGCCACATCGGAACCTTCCCAACCGGTCACCTTGACCCACTTGCCGGGTTCGAGCGCCTTGTAGGTCTCGAAGAAGTGCTTGATCTGGGCAATCAGCAATTCGGGCAGGTCGGTGTATTCCTTGACGTTC
>DASUIL010000322.1:0-17405 GCA_036273075.1 Fluviicoccus sp.
ATTGGTCCGCTAAAGCCATTGTTTTTCGTGGGGATTGCCCCCATTATCCGCCTCATTCCCCCTCCAGACTGGAAACTCTCCGATGAGCTACGACATCGCGCTGCAGCGACTGGCCGCAACCCTGAAGACCACGCCCGCCGATCTGGCGGGGCTGGAAAGCCTGACCCCCGAGCAGGTGGACCAGTTGAACACCATCATGGTGAACGCCCTGCACCAGCAACATGAAGCCATGAAGGAAGCCATTGATCGCGGACTCGATCACGTGCCGTCGCTGCTGCGCGGCGCCGTCAAGAAAATTGTGCGCGGTTGAGCGGAGACAGACCCCATGAGCAAACTCGATACCCGCGCCGAACTGATCAAGCTGTCGCGCATGACGCAAGTGACCGAAGCCGATCTGGCCTTTCTGGAAGATGTGCCGCTGCCCGCACTGATCAAGGTGCGCGAGCTGGCCAGCGACCGCGTGTTCAGCGACGGCCGCAAGCTGTTCCAGAACCTGGCGTCGGCCAGCAAGCTGATGCCGAACGGACTGACGGCGATGATTGCCGAGAAGGCCTTCGGGCCGATGCTGTGCGCACGCGTGGCCGGGGAAATGCCTTGGCAGCGCGCGGTGGACCTGTCGCAGAAGATGAGCATTCCCTTCCTGGCGGAAGTGACGATGGCCATCGACCCGAAGCGGGTGCGCGAGATTATCCGCAACATGCCGGTGAACCACCTGAAGGCGGTGGCGAAGGAACTGGTGCGGCGCGGCGAATACCTGGTGCTGGGCGGCTTCGTCAATTTCATGATGGAAGCGCAGATGCGCGCCATCATTGGCGAGATTTCCGAGAAGGACCTGCTGCACATCGGTTTCTTCATGGACGGCAAGCACCAGATCAGCGAGATCATCCGCATGCTGCCGGAAAACCGGCTGCGCGTGCTGGTCAGCGAGATGCAGAACCACAAGGAACTGTGGCCGGAGGCGCTGGCGTTGATGGTGCACATGGAAGACGAGCTGAAGCGGCAGATGGGCGACATTGCCGTGGAACAGAATCCGGAGATGCTGGACGACCTGACCGATACGGTGTTCAGCCTGGACCTGTGGAAGGACGCCTTGCCGCTGTTCGCCTGCATGTCGCCGGGCACGCAGTTCCGGCTGATCAACGTGGCGGCGATGTCGCGCCGCGATGTGCTGGAAGCGGTGGCGGTGAATACCGATATCTACGGCCTGTGGGGCACGCTGCTGCCGCTGGTGGAATACATGTCGGTGTCGCAACGTGAACTGCTGGGCGATATTGTCGCCGCCAAGGGCGAGTTTTTCCTGGAAACGGTGATCCGCGCCGCGGCCGAACACGACATGTGGGCGCCGCTGCTGGATGTGATCCGTTACATGACGCCCGCCGCCAAGGAAGCCGGCAAGCCGGTGCTGGCGCGCGCGCTGGCCGCTTCTCCGGACTTGCTGCCCAAGGTGACGGCGCTGGCGGCGGAACGCGACATTGGCGATATCCTCGCCTGAGGCCTACAAGCGCCCACTGCGCTTCACGTCCAGATAACGATTGACCAGCCCGACCGCCAACCGGCCGGGCTCGGTATCCAGCACCAGCACGCCGGCGTGACGCAAGCCGTTCAGTTGCCGGTCACGCAGGGCCAGATAATCCTCGGCCGCCGCCAGCGTAAACGCCTCGTCCACATCCGCCGGGGGCTGCTGCCGCAAGTCCTCAAACACCTGTTCCCGCAGCGTCGCCAGCAGCACCAGATGGCGCTTGCCCAACACCCGGCAGGCTTCCAGCAGGTCCGGGCCGTCTTCATCGCGCACATTGGTCAGGATCACGATCAGCGAACGCTTGCGCAGGCGCTTGCCCAGGTCCTGCACCGCGCGCAGGAAGTCGGGCGTGGCGGCGGTGGGCTCCAGATCGAACACCCGGTTCATGATCTGCTTCACCACATGGCCGCCCTTGGCGGGCGCCAGATAGCGGTCGGACCCGGCGAAGGTCATCAGGCCGACGGCGTCGCCCTGGTGACTGACCGCGTGCGCCAGCAGCAGCAGGGCGTTCAGGGTCTGGTCGAAGTGCGAGAGGTTGCCGTCCTGGGCGCGCATGCGGAAGCCGGTGTCCAGCAACAGCATCACCTGCTGGTCGCGTTCATCCTGATACTCGCGGGAGATCAGCTTGCGCAGGCGGGAGGTGGCTTTCCAGTCTACCTGACGCGGCGAGTCGCCTTCGCGGTATTCGCGCAGCTGGTGGAACTCCAGGCCTTCGCCGCGCCGGGGGCGCATGCGGATGCCCAGTTGCGACAGCCGGTTGTCGGTGGCCAGCAGGGCATAGCGCGAGACTTCGGCAAAATTGGGATAAACCCGGAAGGGGGACGCCACCGCCAGCCGCCGCGTCTGGTTCAGCAGGCCCAGCCGCCCCAGCAGGCGGATTTCACACAGGCCGATTTCACGTTCGCCGCGCTTCAGGCTGCGCAAGCGGTAATCCACCCGCAGCACCTTGCCCGGCGTCAGCGTCAATGTGACCGGCAAGCCCTGCTGCTCGACATCGACCGGCAGGTGGTCCAGCACTTGCAGCCGCGCGGACACCTTGCCGGGCTGGGCCAGCGACAGGCAGGCCGTCTGCCACACCGCCAGCGGCCAGATGGCGGGAATCTCGCGCTTCAGGCGCGGCGAGGGCGTGGCCAGCAGCGACAGCGCGTCCAGCAGCACCGCCATCAGCAACAGGACCGGCGCGGCCAGCCACAGCGTTTGCATGTCTTCCCGGAAAACGGCGGCCAGACCGGTGGCCAGCCAGACGGCCAGCAGCATCAGCAAACGGCGGGTCGGTTGCATGGGCCGTCCTAGACGCGCGGCGCGGGCACGGATTGCAGGATGGCGGCGATCAAGTCGTCGGTGCTCTGGCCCTCCATTTCCAGCTCCGGCGACAGGATCAGTCGGTGGCGCAGGGCCGGTCCGGCCAGCCGCTTGACGTCGTCCGGCACCACATAATCGCGTTCATCCAGCAAGGCCGAGGCGCGGGCGGCGCGCAGCAGGGCGATGCCGCCGCGCGGTCCGGCGCCGACGGCAATGCCCGGCCAGTCGCGGGTGGCGCGCACCAGTTGCGCGGCGTAATCGCGGATGCTGTCGTCAATGCGGATTCCGGCCACCAGCTGCTGTACGGACTGCATCGCTTCCGGGGACATCAGCGTTTGCAGGGAGTCAAAGTCGAGAGTGTCGCCGGTCTTGCCGTTGGTCACCAGCGACAGCCACTGCTGTTCTTCCTTCAGCGAGGGATAGCCGATCACCACTTTCAGCAGGAAACGGTCCAGCTGGGCCTCGGGCAAGGGGTAAGTGCCTTCCTGTTCGATGGGGTTCTGCGTGGCCATCACCAGAAACGGCCGGGGCAGCACCTGCGCCTGACCGTCGATGGTGACCTGGTATTCCTGCATCGCTTCCAGCAGCGCCGCCTGCGTCTTGGCGGGGGCGCGGTTGATTTCGTCGGCCAGCACCAGATGCGCGAATACCGGGCCGCGACGGATGTGGAACTGCTCACTCTTCAGGTCGTAAAGGGCGTGGCCGGTGACATCGCTGGGCATCAGGTCGGGGGTGAACTGGATGCGGTTGAAGCTGCCGCCGAAGGTACGCGCCAACGCGCGGATCAGCAGTGTCTTGCCCAGACCGGGCACGCCTTCCACCAGCACATGGCCGCTGGCCAGCAGCGCGATCAGCAGCTGTTCCACGGCGTCCTGCTGGCCGACCAGTGCCTTGGCGATTTCCAGACGCATGTTGCGGACCAGCCGCCCGGCCGCTTGCAGCGGGGAAAGGGTGTCAGCGGAAGAAGGCAGATCGGTCATGTCAGTTTCCTGAGTTGGTTAAGGGTGCGCATGTCGTGCAGGAAGCGCGCAAGGTCGTGAGCAGGGGCGGCGGTCAGCGCCAGGCGGATGACGCCGTCATCCAGACCGGTATGCCGGTGCAGTTCGGCCACCAGCGCGGCATCATCCAGCCGCCGCCAGTGCGGATGCCGGCGGAAGGCATGCGAGCGCAGGCTTTGCCGCATTGATTGATAGAGGCGGTCGTGGCGTCCGGCGTACCACAGATACCGTCCGGCGGCCTGCAGATGCTCAGCCAGACGGCGGCGCGGCTGGTCCGGGGACGGCAGCAGCGGCCCGAATCGGGTGTTGCCGAACCAGACCAGCGCCAGACACAGCACCGCCAGCGTGGTCAGCGGCTGCCAGGCTTTGCGCCACATCAGTTCCAGAATGCCCGGCACATCACCGCCGTAGACAATGCTGATATGGCCGGTGGCGGGCGTTCCCTGCAGCAGGCGCGCCAGCAGGGCGGCGTTGTCCTTGTAGCTGATTGCCCGGTTTCTCCACAGCCCGGCCTCGCTGACCACGATCACCCGGCCGTCGCCGACGGGGTAAACCAGCACATGCACGCCGTTGGCGTCGGCCCAGGACTCCTGCGCCTTGCCCTGCGTGTCTTCCAGCCGGTAACGCGCCTGGAAATTGGTATCCAGCCAGCCGTCGGCGGCCGGGGTCAACAAGCGGCGGTCAGGACTGACTTCGCCTTCATCCTCGTCTTCCAGTTCGCGGTCATGCAGGCGGACACCCAGCGGCGACAACAGCGGGTCTTGCACCAGCCGTCCTGCCTTGCCCAGATACTGCGCCGGAACTAGCAGGCGGTTGCCGCTGCGCACCCACGCCAGTAACGGCTCGATGTCCTTGCCGGGAACGGCCCCGGCAGGCATGGTCAGGATCAGCGCGCCCGGTTGCCGGGGAACGCCGCCGTACTCCGGCTGGAAGCGGACAGCATGGCCATAGCGTTCCAGCAGCCGTCCGGCCGCCAGATAGGGGTTTTGCAGGGCTTCCTCGCTCCACTTCGGCGCGGAACGGGCGGGCACGACCTCAAACAGCAGCGCACCCGCCAGCAGCAACAGCGCTGCCGCCGCCAATCCCAGCCAGGCGGAACGGGTCAGGGTCATGCCGCACCTCCGCGCCGGAAATGTCGGCGGTAGGTGTCAGCCAGCGCCTCGAAGCTGCCGGGGGGCTGATGCGCCCAGGCCAGGGCCTGCCAGGCGCGGACTATACGGGTGAAGGCTTCAACCATTTCCGGCGTTTGGGCGGCGCGCACCAGGCGCAGGTTCTCGCTTTCGGTGGCGGGAGCGGGCAGGGCCAGCGCAGCCACCGCGCCGCGATAGAGCAGGCTGAGCGCCTGTCGCGGCTGACCGTTGCGCCAGCAGTCCTCGGCGGCGGCGGCGACATCCTCCGGCAAGGGCTGGGCGAACAACTCACGGTCCTCGCGGATCACGGCCGCTGACGATGCCTCCACCGGGCGCGGCTGGCGCTCCAGCAACGCCAGCCAGCGGCGGCGGTAACGGAACGCGAGGATCAGCACCAGCAAGGCCAGCAGCCATAAGGCGTGATGCACCAGCCAGACAAAGATTTCGCCAAAAGCCTTCAGCCAGGCCCCGGTCGAGGGGTCGGGAGCGGCCTCCTCCTTTTGGGAAAACAGTTTGCGCAGCCATTCATTGCGCAGGCGCAATTGCCGGGTTTCTTCACGGTGGGCGAAATCCGGGCCGTTGAGTACCTCGCGGAGTTTTTCGCCGGCCATGGCGGCCTCCGGGGCATGCGCCGCGCCGGGCGGGATGTGCGAGGCCGCCGTTTCAGTAGCGACTTCCTCTTGAGCGCCGGTGACGGTCAGCGGCAACAGCAACAGGCTCAGGACCAGGGCGGGCAGGCGTTTCATGTCAGTGGCCGCCTCCCGCTTGCAGCCGTTGCGCCAGTTGGCGGAAGGCGATTTCGATATCCCAGGCTTCCAGGTCGGTACGGCGGTTCAGGTAGAGCAGGAAGGCGGAAGCCACGTAGAACGGCTCCACCAGCGTCACCGACAGGCCGTAAATCAGCACCAGCAGATCCCGCTTCCAGTCACCGGCATTGGCGTTGAGGAAGTCGGCGACAATGTCCAGACTCTGGAAGGCCGGGGCAAACCAGACCACCAGGCTGAGCAGGCCGATGAAAACCGACATCTCGGCCGCCATGTAGATCTGGATCAGCCAGCGGGCGCGCCCGGTTTGGTTCTTGCGGATCAGGGCTATGCGCTGGTCGCGGGCCAATCCCTTCTGGTCTTCCAGCAGCCGCACCGGCAGCACATAGGCGCGGCTGAGGCTGAAGCGCCGCAGGGTCAGCGCGCCGAACAGGCCCGCGCCGGGAAAACCGCGAAAGGCCGCCAGCGCCTCGCGCAGGGTCGGGCGCACGCCAAACACCGCGCGGCTGAGGATCCACAGCGCCAGATAGTCGAAGGCGGGCTTCAGCCACCACAGGATGCCGATGCCGAGCAGACGGCCGGTCAGGTGTTCCAGCCAGACCATCACCCCCACCAGCGGCAGCATCAACGCCAGCCAGACGCGATACACCGCCGGGCCGTTGTGCTGCATCAGCGTGACGCCCAGATCGGCGGCTTCGTAGGGATGGCGCGGACGGATGACGAGGTTGAGATGTTCGATGCGCATCAGCCCCTCCGACCGGCCAGCGCCAGCCAGGCGGTCACTGCCGACCAAGCCACCGCCGCCACGGCGTATTTCACCGACGGCGGGATGAAGGGACTGGAGGACCAGAAGCCTTCAACCCCGGCGGCAACCAGGAACAGCAACGCCGCGCCGTACATCAGCCGCACCGCCTCGCGGCCGCGCACCATCAGGGCGTCCTTGCGCGTGCGCTGTCCGGGGGCGATCAGGCCCAGCCCCAGCAGCAATCCGGCCATGCCCGAGAGTACGATGGCGGTCAATTCAAACGCGCCGTGGGTGGCGACAAACGACAGGAAAGTCTGGTCGTAACCGATGCGGGTGAGGTGACCGGCCACCGCGCCGATCTGGATGGCGTTGAACCAGAGGAAGAACAGGCTGCCCAGCCCGGCGAACAACCCGCCCGCGAAGGTCTGGAAACCGATGCCGGTGTTGTGCTGGATGTAATAGCCGAACATCATGAAATGGGTGTCGTTAGGGCGGGAACCGATCAGGTGCTGACCGGGTTCATACATGGATTCGAACATGTGTACCTGCTCGGCGGGCAGCACGCTGTAAATCAGCGGCGGTTCGATCCAGATGGCCGCCGCCATGCCGAACAGCGGCAGGTAGAAAAACGCCGCCGCCAACCAGAACAATCCGGCATATTGCCGCACCAGCACCGGAAAGCCCCGGCTGAGGAAATCGAGAAAATCGGACCACAATCCGCCCTGATGACGGTACAGTCGTTGCTGGCCCGCCAGCACCAAGGTGTTCAGGTGTTCGATCATGGCCAGCGGATAGCAGCGGTCTCGGGCCAGCGCCAGATGCGCACAGATTTCCCGGTAGCGCGCGGGAAAATCCAGACTTTGCGGACTGTCTTTCCCGCTTTCCAGAAAGGCCTCGAACTCCCGCCAGGCGGCTTCGTGGCGGCGGCTGAACTCTTGCGGCGTCATCGCTTGCCCGCCAGCCAGGCCGCCATGCCCAGCAACCGGTCCAGTCCGGACTGCCCCGTGGCGCCGGTGAGGGCGGACAGGTGGTCGGACAACTCGATCTGACGGGGCAGCGGCAAACGGTCACAACGTTCGGCAAAATTGATGAGACTGCGTTGCGCTTCCGGGGTCAGGCGCACCGGCGGCTCGACCGGCGCGGCGGCGGGCAGGTCATGCGCGGCCTGCGGTTTCTGCCGCCAGACCACCACCGTACCGGCGGCTAGGTCGCCCAGCCGCTGGAAACGGGCCGTGTGCATCAGCGAAACCGTGGCAAAGCCGTAGAGAAAGGGCAGGAAGTCCGCGAAACGCAGCAGGTTGCGGATCATCGCGGCGCGCCAACCCACCGGCAGTCCGCTGGACTCCACTACGGTCAGGCCCATCATCCGCTTGCCGGGCGTGGAGCCGCCGCCATACACCTCGAACAGCACCGGATAGAGCCATTCCAGCAGGAACAGCAGGATCAGGAATATCCCCAGACCGATATTGCCCAGCTTGCCGAGCGCCATGGCCAGCCCGAACAGCACCGCGCCGCGAATGGCCAGATCAATGCCAAAGGCGAGGGCTCGCGGCACCAGGCCCGCCAGATGCAGAGACAGCCGCACCCCTTCCGGGGTTTCGACAATCAACAGGGAATCCAGCATGGGCTTCATGGGGGAAATCCGGCTCCGGCAGGCTGTCCGTGGTCTGGGGGTGAAAAGCGGCTAATTGATTGATTATGACGGAATCCCGAAGGTTTTCCCATGCCTGACCGCGACCATTTCCGCCGCGATGCTGACCGCGATTTCCTCCGGCGTTACACTGCCCACCGGCATGCCCATCGGCGCGTGAATATGGGCGGGATACGGCCGTTCGCCCAGCAATTCATGCACCTTGCGGCGGCTGCCCAGCAGGCCGAGGTAGCCGTAATGACGCCCCTGCAAGGCGGCCAGCGCCGCCGCATCGCGGTCGTGCGAATGGGTCATCACCGCCACGTAATGACGGTCGCCCTCCGGAATCAGGTTCGCCAGGGTTTCATACGGGGCGCAAAGACGTTCATGGGCAAAGGCATTGTCGGCGAAGCTGCGGATGCCGCTGCGTTCCTCGATCACCGTGACGCGGAACTCCAGCGGGCGCAGCAGCCGCGACAGGGCCAGGCTGACATGGCCGCCGCCCACCAGCCAGACCGATTCCCGGCAACCGCTGCGATGCACGTAGCGCCAGTCGGTTCCAATGAGCGTCAAACCGGTCTCAGCCTTTTCGCGCAACAGCGTCCAGCCGCCGTTAGTGAGGCACCAGACCGCTTGGCCGCCCGCATCCAGCATCGCCAGCATCTGCTCGACCAACAACAGCTGACTTGGCCGGAGCAGGGCGCTGACCACCGTCTGCCCGCCGCCACAGATCATGCCAGAGGCGTCGGCGCTGTCCGGCCGGTGGGTACGCTTTACCAGCCCCGGGGTGAAGGCTCCGGACTTCAATGCCGTCATCGCCGCCGTCACCCGTTCAGCTTCGACGCGACCGCCGCCGATGGTCCCGGCCAGCGGTCCGTCCGCCAGAACCGCCATCAGCGCGCCGGTCTTGCCCGGCGAACTGCCGTGACTGTCGGCCACCGCCAGCAGGGCGCAGTCGCGGCCCGCCGCCAGTTGCTCGCGGATGGCCCGCCACACTTCGATTTCAGCCAAACCACACCTCGCTCAGTGCATAGTAGACCGCCATCAGCGCCGAAAACGTCGCGCTGGCGCTGACGCGCCATGGTAACGGCACACGGTTCTGGATCAGGAAATTGGCGGTCAGCGCCACCGGCATGTTCACCGCAAAGGAGAGCAGGCCGGTATGCAGCAGCGCCGGGGAAATCTCGGTGATCCGGCCGCTGAACAGGCGGATGAACAGGGCATGACGGGCAATCCACAGCGGATTGAACCACAGCCAGGCCAGCACGGCGCGCAACGCCTGGCGACGCGGCCCCAACGGCGGCGGAAAGCGCTGCTCCAGCCGCGCGAAGTACCAGCGGATTTCCGGCGCGTAAATGCAGGCGCCGACCGCCAGCATGCCCAGGCTGCGCAAGGGATTTAACTGACCGGTCAGCAGCGTCGCGGCCAGGTCGCCGCCGCCATAGATCAACCCGGCGCGCAGCATCTCGGTTTTCACGAATCGCCGTCCGCGTGCAGCCACATGAAAATGCGTTCCGGCGTCATCGGCGTGCGATAGACGGGCGCGGCGGCGGGCCGCCAGGACTGCATGGCGTCCTGCAAGGCAAACCAGGCTCCCAGCCCGTAGACCAGCGGCGGCTCGCCGACGGCCTTGCTGTTCAGCACACCGCCGGGGCGGTCATCATCTTCCAGCAAGTACACGTCCACCGGCGGCGACACGTTCAGGTCGGGAATCTTGTAGGACGCCAGCGTATCGGTCAGCAGATGGCCGGATTCATCATGACGCAGGTCTTCCAGCGTCATCCAGCCCACGCCCTGGACCACGGCGCCCTCAATCTGGCCAAGGTCGGTTTGCGGGTCCAGGCTGCGACCGGCATCGTGTACCACGCTGACGCGGTCAATACGGCCAACGCCGCGCAGGATATCGATGGTGCTTTCCACCATCGCGACTCCGTACACGTGATAGGCAAAGGGGCGGCCGGTATTGCTGTCGCGGTCAAACGCCAGGCCGGGAGTGGCGTAATGCGCCAGCGCGGACAGCGTCACGCGGCGGGCGTAGGCTTCGGAAACCAGATCGTTCCAGTTCATCGTCCTTGCCGTATCCGCAGCAGAAACAACACCATCGGCAAGTTTCAGAGACTCGGCGGGGACACCGAGGCAAGCAGCCGCCACCTCCATCAGACCGCGACGGATCATCAGGCAGGCCTGCCGCGCCGCTTCGCCGTTGAGGTCCGCGCCGGTGCTGGCGGCGGTTGGCGAGACATTAGCCACGCGGCTGGTGCTGGTGTTTTCAATATGGATGCGGCTTTCCGGCACGCCCAGCGTCAGTGATGCGACGCGGCGGATCTTGTCATGCACGCCCTGGCCCATGTCGACCGCACCGGTGGTGAGGCTGACCGATCCGTCCAGATAGACATGCGCCATCGCCTCGGCCTGATTGAGCAGCGTGGCGGTGAAACCGATGCCGAAACAGACCGGCATCAGCGCCAGCCCCCGGCGAAAGCGGTTGTCCCCCGCATTGGCGGCCGCCTGCAGCCGCCGTTTCGCCGCTGGGTCGAAACATTCCTCCAGTTGCCGCCAGCAATCACTCAGGCGCACCCGTTCCAGCCGCATGCCGTAGGGCAGGACATCGCCGTCCTGCAACAGGTTCAGGCGCTGCAGGGATTCCGGCGTGCAACCGCGTTGCCGGGCCGCCTCACGGATGGCCGCTTCGATCACGAACATGGCCTGCGGCGCGCCAAAACCGCGAAAGGCGGTGTTGGAGGGCAGGTTGGTGCGGCAACTAGCGGCGGTGACGCGCACATTTGGCAGTAAATAGGCGTTGGTGGCGTGGAAGAGGGAACGTTCGAGAATGGCCAGCGACAGGTCGGTGCTGCAGCCGGCGTTCTGGTACAGGAAGGCCTCGTAGGCCAGGAAGCGGCCGTCGGCATCGAGACCCAAGCGATAGTCGGCGGAATAGGGATGGCGCTTGCCGGTGATGCGCATGTCGTCACGGCGGTCGAGGCGGATGAAGACCGGACGTTGCAGCCGGACCGCCGCCATCGCCGCCAGACAGGCCCACAGCGTCGCCTGATCTTCCTTGCCGCCGAAGCCGCCGCCGAGGCGTGCCACTTCGACCTCGACCAGGTGCATGGGCAGCTTGCAGACGGCGGCCACAGCCTTCTGCACCACGCTGGGCGACTGAGTGGCGGAATGGACATGCAGACCGCCGTCATCGCGCGGCACCGCCAGCGCGCAGTGGGTTTCCATGTAGACATGTTCCGCCGAGCCGATATCGACCCGGCCGCTGACCACTGTCGCGCAGTGCGCCCAGGCCGTATCGACATCGCCGGTCAGGAAGGTGCGCGGCGGCTGGATCAGCGCGCCCTGACGATAGGCTTCCCGGGCATCGAACACGGCGGGCAGGGGGCTCCAGTCGGCGGTGACCGCCTGCGCGCCGCGCCAGGCGGCGTCGGCATTCACACCCAGCACCAGCGCGAAGGGCTGGCCGACGCAATGCACTTCCGACACCGCCAGCATCGCCTCATCATGCACCACGTTGCCGATATCATTCAGGCCCGGAATATCCGCCGCCGTCAGCACGCACTCGACACCGGGCTCTTCGAGCGCCTCACGGGTATCAATCCGGGTGAAGCGCGCATGGGCGTGCGGCGATACCGCCACCATGGCATGCAGGGTTCCGGCGGGCAGCGGCAGGTCCGCCGTGAAACGGGCGGCGCCGCTGGCCAAAAATTCGCGATGTTCCGCCTTCATGCCAGGTACTCCCGCAACGACAGCTCCGGATACAGCGCCGTCAGGTGCGCCACCAGCAAATGCTTCAGCAGGCGGCGCTTGTAAGCGGCCGAGCCGCGCGCATCGTCCACCGGCGCGATATCGGCATCCACGCGCGCCAGCGCCTCACGCACGGTCGCAGTATTGACCTCACGACCGCTCAGGTAGTCGGAAACCCCGTGCAGCAGGCGCGGAACCGGCGCGACGCCGCCCGCGCTCAGGCGGATGCGGCCGAAACGGCCCGGCTTGCCGGGCGCGGCGCTCAGCGCGGTATTGACGGTGGCGATGTCATCCAGCTCCCGCTTGGCGATCTTTTCGAAATGCAGGCGGACGGAGGCGGACGGGTTGCGCGGCAGGCGGATCTGGGTCAGCACCTCATGCGCTTTCAGTTCGGTCTGATGGTAGGCCCGGAAGAAGTAGGGCAGCGGCAACCAGCGACGGCTGTCCGCCGAAGACAATTCCACTTCCGCCTCCATCACCAGCAGCAGCACCGCCAGATCCGCCACCGGCGAGGCGTTGACGAGATTGCCGCCAGCCGTGGCCATGGCGCGCACCGAAGGTGAACCAAACCGTTCCAGATAATGCGCCAGCAGCGGCCAGTCGCTGGCCACGGCCGGACTGTGCTGCAGCTCGTCGATAGTCACCGCCGCGCCGAGGCACAGGTACTCGTCATCCGCCACGATCCGGCGCAGGGAAGGCACGCGGTGCAGGGCGCAGCGGGTCTTCAATTCGATATCGCGCGGACGGTTGACCATCCAGTCGGTGCCGCCGCCCAGATACTGCAAGCCGGAATCAGCATCGCCGACCGGCTGCTCAAACAGCTGCGCTACCGGCAGCGGTTGCAATTGCGCGGCCGCCGCCGCCACATCCGCCGGGATCAACCCGTTGGCCACGATTTCATCCAGCGTGCGCGGGCGTTGTTCAAACTGCGCCGCCAGCGCCTCACAGGCGCGGCGGATACCGCCATACCCGGTGCAACGGCACAGGTTTCCAGCCGCCGCTTCCATCAGGTCGCGACCATTGAGCAGGGCGGCGGTCAGGGCGATGACCAACCCCGGCGTACAATAGCCGCACTGGATGGCACCCTGATCCGCCAGGGCCTGCTGCACCGGCGTCAACGTTGCTCCGGCCAAACCCTCCGGGGTGATGACCTGACAGCCTTCGGCCTGACCGACCGTCAGCAGGCAACTGTTCAGCGCGCGGTACTTCACGGCGGCATCCGCCGGGGAAAACTCGCCGACCAGCACCAGGCAGCTACCGCAATCGCCGGTGCCGCAGCCCGGCTTGGCAGCCGTCAATCCGGCTTCATGACGCAGGAAATCCAGCAGCGGCGTAGCCGGATCAACCAGGGATGCGCAATTTTTATTGTTTATAATTAATGACATAACACATCCGTCAAGCAGAATTTCCGGCCGTCAAACAACCCCTTGTCGCTCAGCTTCAGCTCGGGAATGACCAGCAACGCCATAAAGGACAAGGTCATGAAGGGCGCGCGCAGCCCGCAACCGAGGCGGGTACGGGCGCTGTGGGTCAACGCCGAATAATGGGCGGCCACCGCGTCTCCATCGCCATCGCTCATCAGGCCCGCCAGCGGCAGGGCCAGCAGGTCGGTATTGCCGTGATGGGTCAGCGCTAAACCGCCGCCCGCGCCAATGACGGCATTGACGGCCTGCGCCAGTTCAAGCGCATTACAACCGACCGCCACAATATTATGCGAATCATGCGCCACGCTGGAGGCCAGGGCCCCGGATTTCAGCCCGAAGCCGCGAATCAGCGCCAGCGCGGGCGGAGCAGGGTGGTAACGGTTGATCACGGCCAGCAGCAGCACATCGTTTTCGACATCCGGCACCACCGCGCCATCCCTGACATCCAGCGTCAATTGCAGCGATTGCGTCAGCAATTGGCCGTCCTCCGCGCCGATTACGCGACAAGTTACCGTTCCGGAATCCTGACCGGCGGGAATGACCAGCTGCTCGGGCGTCACCGGCTGCGCGGCAAAGCGGTTCACCGGACGGCAGGGATACGGATGCAGCCGGGTTTCATGGTTTTCAGCCGCCAGCACGCCGTCCAGCCAGGTCGAGACGACAGTGAAATCCTGCAAGTTTTCCACCAGCGCCGCGTTCATGGCGTCACCGACGCGCATTTCGCCAATATTGAGCGGATAGAAGCGTCGCGGAGCGAGACAGGCGGCCAGCAACACATCGAAAACATCATGGCCGTGCGCCACGGCGCGTTTGGCCAGCGCGTTGATATGTCCCCGGGAAAGATCATCAGGATGGCGGTCGTCGCTGCACAGCATGACGCGGCCCGGATAACGGCTGATCAGCGGATGCAGCGCCTCGAAATTGCGGGCGGCGGAACCTTCACGAATCAGGATCATCATGCCATTCGCCAGCTTTTCTTCAGCTTCGGCCAGCGTGGCGCATTCATGGTCGGTACCGATACCGGCGGCGGCATAGCGCGCGGCATCCGCGCCGGTCAATCCCGGCGCATGGCCGTCCACGGGTCGGTGACGGCTTCGGGCGGCGGCAATCTTCGCCATCAAATGCGGTTCGGCCGCCAGCACGCCAGGAAAGTTCATGACCTCCGACAGATAACCCACGCCCGGCGTATCCAGCAAGGCCTCGACCTCGTGGGCTTCCAGCACCGCGCCGGCGGTCTCGAACGGCGTGGCCGGTACGCAGCTGGGCGCGCCCAAAAGCACATGAAAGGGCGTCTGCCGGACATTTTCCAGCATCCACAGCACGCCGTCATTGCCCAGGATGTTGGCGATTTCATGAGGATCTGACACCGTCGCCACCGTGCCATGACGCACCGCCAACCGCGCGAATTCTGCGGGCGGCAGCAAACTGCTTTCCAGATGGATATGGGCGTCGATGAAGCCGGGCGTCAGGTAAGGCTGTTCAGTATCTTGCGGACCCAACATCTTAATGGCGGTAATGATGCCGTTTTGCCAGCAAACCTCGGCCAACTCAATGCTGCGCCGATCGATATCCACCACGTTGGCGGTCAGGCTGCCGCTGTTTTCTGTCATTGCCGGGCCTCGGTGAATGGTACACATCCTTTTGATTGTAATACCCGCACAAAGGCTATTGCCATGAATTACGGCATCGTTTGCCGGTTCTGGCCGTGAATGAGGGATGTTTTGCGTTGTAATTTTAATTACGTAACCGTAATACATAATTATATTAAGAAAAGTATGTCCAGTGCCTCTTCCGGATCGCTGTAATTACGCTATTTAACATAATATACATTATGCGACATATGTCCCTGGCGGCCGGGATAGGGGTCAGGATGGTGTTTTTGAGGATTCTTGAAGAAATCCGGCAATGTCCGGATACGGTCAGAAAATGCGTGAACTGCGGCTGGCGATGATGTCTGGCGTTTCGCTACGTACACTCAGCCAGCCGTGGGCAACCGCCAACTGAGTGCGCGTACAGTTTCCACGCCGGACAGCAACATTGCAACCTGTTCGTGCGCGGATGGCTGCAGGTCCGGGTATTCCTGCTGCAGGTAATCCGTCACATCATCGACGCACCAAGGACCCAGCGAAGCCTTGTACGCCGGAAACGCATCCTGAATCTCGCGCCAGGATGTGTATGGCTCGCGGGATAACAGAACATCATTATCCGTGTGGATGATGTGCAGCAAGACATCGGTAGTCATGCGGGAAATCCTGGACTGCGGTTAAAGAGCTGTGGATGTCGTAGCCGCCAGCATATCCGCCACGCGCGTCTTTTTCACCCTGGGACGACCTTGCAGGCGCCCTGCCTGAATCTCCCGATCATCCAGCCGCCGCCAGCCCTTCAGATTCACATAGTCCGGCTGACGCTCGCGGATAAACCGCTCCACGGTCGCCGCATCCAGCGTCCCGGCCAAAGGCAAACGACCGGCATCCGCATCGGCCAGCAAGGCGCGCACGGTATCACGGGCGCATTTCTTGTTGGTGCCGATGATGCCGCGCGGCCCGCGTTTGATCCAGCCCGTCACATAGTGTCCGGGCATGGTTTTACCATCCCTCAAAACCCGGCCCTCTATACTGGGAACCACTCCGCGAACCGCATCAAACGGCAATCCGGGCACGGCAACCCCTTTGAAACCGTTGGCGCGCAAGACCAACCCGCAATCCAGCGTTTCCACCTGATCGGTGGCCTTGGCCAGCCATTGGCCGTTGTCATCCCGTTCCAGCCGATTGCGGACAATTTGCAGGCTCCGGACACCGTTCTCACCACGGATTTCCAGCAGAGAAGTCATGAATTTCAACAGGATACGGCGATCATGGCCTTGAATCGGACGCTCTGAATATTGCTTCAGCGTGGCGATCTTCCGACGTGAATTACCATTCATAACCTCTTGAAAAAGCTCATTTTTAAAGCTGAAATCACCGTAATCCACGCCGATATCAACGCCCGGCAATTCGCCCAGTTCTTCCAGTTCGGGATTATTGAACGCCCCCTGGAACGCCGCCCGACGGCCCAGCACCACAACCTCGCGGATTCGGCTGTGGCGCAAGGCTTCCAGCGCATGATCGGCAATATCCGTCTTCCCCAGAACGCCCGGCGACAGACTCAGAATCCGCGCCACATCCATCGCCACATTGCCGTTGCCGACAATCACCGCCCGTTCCGACGACAGATCCACCGCCAGATCGCAGTAATCGGGATGCCCGTTGTACCAGGCCACAAACTCGCGCGCCGACAGCGAGCCCGGCAAGTCTTCCCCCGGAATACCCAGCGCCGCATCGCCGGATGCGCCGACAGCATAAATGACGGCGTCATACCATTCGCCCAGTTCCGCCACGGTGACATGCTTGCCCAGTTCGACATTGCCGAAATACCGGAATCCCGGCCGCGCGGCGATATCCTCATACACCTGCTGCACCCGTTTCTTGTCGGGATGATCCGGGGCGACGCCGTGCCGTACCAACCCCCACGGCACCGGCAGACGCTCGAAAACATCGACTTCCACCGGCCGGTTCACCAGATGCTGCAAACGCCCTTCGAGAAAGGTGCCGCCCGCGCCTTCCAGCAGATGCCCGGCGCCGTACATTCCGGCCGGACCGGCTCCGACAATGGCCACGCGCAAGGGACGGCTCATGGCTTCCTCCGGAAATGGGCGGCGTTAAGCTCACGATAATGCGTCCATTGTTCCGGCAAACGGGAGGCTTCGTAAATGGCCCCGACCGGACAGGCCGCGACGCAGGCTTCGCAATCAATGCATCGATCCGGATCGATGAACAGCTGCTCGGCGCGGTCAAAGGCGGCATCGTCCGGCAAGGGCGCAATGCATTGCGCCGGACACACTTCCACGCAGGAATAATCGGCCACACAGGGCGCGGCAATCACATAGGGCATGTCAGGCTTCCTCGGCGGCAACGGTCGGGGTGGAGGTTTCGGTAGCTTCGGGAACCCTTTCGGCACGGATCTTCACCCCGAAGAGGTGCGACATGCCCGACAGCGGGTCGAGCCCGGCGGCGCGGGTATCCATAAGGTCATTGACGCTGACGCCGCCCTCCCGGTTGGCGTTGGCCCAACCGCCCTGCCCCTTATGGCCCCAGCCATGCGGCA
>DASUIL010000323.1:0-2008 GCA_036273075.1 Fluviicoccus sp.
ACTTGGTGAAGAACATGTTGAAGCGCTTGGCGTCCGGGTCCACG
Source organism: Fluviicoccus sp. (assembly GCA_036273075.1). Taxonomy (GTDB): domain Bacteria; phylum Pseudomonadota; class Gammaproteobacteria; order Pseudomonadales; family Moraxellaceae; genus Fluviicoccus. The sequence goes on from DASUIL010000323.1 coordinate 45, forward strand.
CCCGAGTCGATCATGTGCTGGCGGTAATTGGCGCCCTGGCACAGCACCTTGCCGTCGCGGGTGACCGGCGACAGCAGCGTCAGCCCGTCCAGCGGCAGGGACGGCTGCCCCGCCGCCGCCTCGCCCAGCGCGGGAATCCCGACAGCGATCAGCGCCGCCGTGGTGTCACAGGGGATCGCCAGCGGCGTCACCCGCTGCTCATGGAGGACGCCCCAGCGCGGGGCCTGGTTCGGTTCGGCAAAACGGATTATCGACAGGGACATGATGCAAACTCCGGAATGTATTGTTGTGAACCGCTCAACCGGCGGCGCGGACCAGGTTGATCAGGCGGCGCAGGCTGAGGTCGTCGCCGGTGCGGTCGCGCAGCCGGGAAATCACGGTCTGGACCAGATGCGCGGACGGCACCTTGCCCGCCATGTCGGCGGTCACCGCCGGCCCCCACTGGTGCAGGGCCTCGCCGTCAAAACGGTGATAGCCGGTCGGCACGGTCGCATCGAACAGGTCGCCGTCGGCGTAATGCTCGAACATGTCGCCCTGTTCATCGCGCCAGTAGTCGAAAATCTGGCTGCCGAGGATGTGGCGGCCGATGCCCCAGGTATGGCGGTACTTGCGCTGTTTCAGCAGTTCGCCCGCCGCCACCACCGCGTCCAGGTCGGGCAACTCGAAGGCGGTATGCAGGTGGCCGATCTCCACCGCCGAGCCCATGGCAATCGTGTGATGGTCGGTGGGGATATCGCCGCGATCACAGCGAATGAAGGCCACCACTGGCAGCGGATCGCCGTCCAGCATCTGGAAGTCGGAGACGATCATCCCGAAGTTTTGCTGGTACCATGTCAGACTGTTGACGAAGTTCGTCACGCCCATCACCGTGTGGCCCAGCTTGAAGATGCGCGGCGGATGATCAAAATCGAGGCGCACGGTGCGGTTGATGCGCGGCGTGTGGCCGGGACGGTTGGCGGGAATGATCTCGGCATGCATCAGTTCCGGCAGCGGTGTCCAGCCGTGCATCACTTCCACCGTCAGGTTGTCTGGATCGCGCAGCGTCACCATGCGGCCGCCGCGCTGCGGCAGGTTGTCGGTCACGGCGATGCCGTGGGCCGCCGCCAGCCGGTCGAGGTCATCCGCCGCATCGACGGTCAGGCTGAAACCCAGATAGCGCGCCGGGCCGCGCTCGATAATGACGCTGGCGGTACGGTCGCCGGTGCCGCGCAACAGGGCAAGGTTGCCGTCGTTGTGGATGCAGGTCAGGCCGAAATCGCTGAAAAAAGTCACCGCCCGGTTCAGGTCGGGACGGGACAGGCGGATCGACGCCAGGCCGCTGACCTTGCATACCGGGTTTTCGGCGCGCGGCGACACCGCGCAGATTCGGGCGAGTGGATTCGGGTCGACAAACGAGGAAGACATGGCGCGGCTCCGGGTGTATGATGTAATTGTGAAACTATTTCATTTTTGAAAGACTTTCAAATGTTTTTTGGGCCCCGGCCCGAATTCCGATGAACGGGAGGAAAGCCATGACGATCCGCAAGCGGGACCGCACCCGGGAAAAACTGCTCAGCGCCGCGCAGGCGCTGTTGCTGGAAGGGGGCTTCGCCGCGCTGGGCATCCAGCAGCTGACCGAGCGCGCCGAAGTGGCGCTGGGCACCATCTACAACTATTTCCGCACGCGGGAAGAGGTGGCGGACGCCGTGGTGGAACTGCTGATCCAGTCCTTCCTGCAGTCGATGACGCGCATCACCGCCGGTCTGACCGATCCGGCCGAGATCGTGTCCGCCTCGGTACGGCAGACGCTGGCGTGGATGAAACCGGGCAGTGAATTCGGCCGCCTGCTGTTCCTCAGCGGCCTGCCGCTGACGCGCTATGTCTACCAGACCCGCCAGGGCTTCATGGCCGACATGCAGCTGGGCCTGCGCAGCGGCCGGTTCCACGTGGCGCACGAGTCGGTGACGGCGTCGATGGTGGCGGGC
>DASUIL010000324.1:0-9479 GCA_036273075.1 Fluviicoccus sp.
GCGTAGCCGAACCGGCAAACAGCGCGTCAAAAGGAAATGGGATGATCAACGGGTTGGTTCCCAGCGGCACGGGATCGAATCCGGCCATGACATCGTAGGCGCCGTTCTGGCTTTCCTTGTCCTCGAAGCAGCCCGTCAACAGCAGGGTTGCGGATAGCAAGGCCGCCGACAGGCGAGTGGTTCTCATCATTTTGTCCCGCTCCGTTATTATTATTAACCCCAGAGTTATAGCCGCTCGGGTAAGGCTCTGCAATGCAACATCTGTTAAGAATGCCTGCGGTCATTGGCCGTAAATGGCTTTTTCCATGTGCTTGTCGCGCATTTGCTCGCGCTGCTCCTTCAATTCACGGCCCATTTTCTGCAAATAGAGCTCCTTGGGTTCTTCCGGCTGCACCTTGGCAGCTTCAGGCAAGGGCTCCAGACGACCGATTCTGGCCGTATCGACCTCGACGCGCGCGGCGCCAGAGCGCACGGCCCGATCGGAATAATGGCGGTTCCCGTCAGCATCACGCCACGAGTAGACATCCGTCCGGACCGGCTCCGGCGGGAAAAGCCATGCCTTCAACTCCGCGCGCTTCCACCAACCGCCGGCGGCCAACCCCGCGACCAGAACCAGCAACAACAGTCTTGAATCAGGCAGCATGATAATCTCCGGCGGACATCCACCCGTGAATGCCGTTAGGATACCCCTCTCCAGCTCTCCGGCTCAAATCCCATGAAAAAACCCTGTATCCCGCTCTTGCTGATGATCATGACGCCATTGGCAGTCACCGCCGCCCCGCTGCCGCGTGACGCCCGCTTTCCCGGCGGCGTGGCCGTCCTGCCCCTGCCCGAATACCTGCCCGAAGATGCCCGCGTCTACCTGAACGACATGCAGGTCCCGGTTTTCCGGAGCGAACTGGAACGGGTGGCGCTGGTCGGCATTCCCCTGTCACAGGCCCCCGGAGAACTGACCTTGCGCGTGACGGGCTCCGCCGGGGAGGACACCCTGTCGCTGACCGTCAATCCCAAGACGTATGAAGAACAGCACATTACCCTCAAGAGTCAGGAGCATGTGACCCCCTCCGCCGAGCAATTGGCGCGCTATGACCGGGAAGCGGCCGAGCAGGCAGCGGTTTACCGCCGTTTCACCCCCACGCCCGGCTCCTGGCCCTTGTTCCGGTTGCCGGGAACCGGCCCCTTCAGCAGCCCGTTCGGTCTGAAGCGTTTCTTCAACGGGGAACCGCGCAATCCGCATGCGGGCGTGGATATCGCCATTGCCGAGGGTGTTCCCGCGCTGGCTCCGGCCGACGGGACCGTAGCCCAGACCGGGGATTATTTCTTCAACGGCCGCACCGTGATGATCGATCATGGCAACGGCGTCATTTCCATGCTGTGTCACCTCAGCCGGATTGAGGTCAAGACCGGCGACAAGGTCAGGCTGGGACAAACCATCGGCCGGGTTGGCAAAACCGGACGGGCGACCGGCCCGCACCTGCACTGGACGGTCAGCATCAATAATGCACGGATTGACCCGTTGCTGTTGCTGGATAAGCCATGACCCACCGACTTGTCGTGGGACTGGCCCGCCACGAGGGCACGAGGGTCGATCTGGCCCGTGAACTGGCGGCCCTGCCGGAGCCGCTGCGGGAAAGCGCCCCACCCTCCCGGCAGGAGCATCGGCTGGCCGCCTACATCGCCAGCCGCAGGCTGCTGCTGGAGACGCTGAAACTGCTGCCATCCGGCTGTCAGCCGACCGATAGCGCGTCTCACCTGCTCCGACGCGGCGCCGGATTTCCGTTCTGGAGCGTCAGCCACACACAGGGCATGGTCGCCTGCGCCTGGTCCACGGCGGGCCCCTGTGGCGTGGATCTCGAAAAAGCCGACCGGCCGGTGCAGGCTGAAAAGGTGATTCGCAGATATTTTTCCGCGGAAGAACAGGCATGGCTGGCTACATTGCCGGAGCGGGAGCGGAAGGCGCGGTTCTTGGACCTGTGGACGCGCAAGGAGGCCGTGATCAAGGCATTGGGCGTTGGCATCGCAGGTCATTTGGCAGCTATCGTCTTCGCGCCGGAGCAGTTGAACCCTGTGTCCATCCCGGCGGGACATGCGGACGAGCCTCCCGCTGTCGCGGTTTTCCGGCCGGAAGGCGATTACCTGGCGGTGGCCTGGCAAGGATCTTCCAATGTGTCGCTGATCCGCTCAGGTTTCTAGCCAGGCGCCCAGCAGCATCTCCAGTTGCTGGCGGCGGAAGGGCTTGCCCAGCACCGCATCCATCCCCGCCTCCAGACAGGCGGTTTCATTATCAGGGCTGGCGTTGGCGGTCAGCGCAATGATTGGCAGGCGGCGATCCCGCTCCTGGTTACGCCACAGGCGCGTGGCCTCGTAACCATCCATGACCGGCATCTGGCAATCCATCAGCACCAGGTCAATCTCGCCGGCCTGCAGGTTATCCAGCGCTTCCTTGCCGTTATTGGCGGTCATGACCGTACAGCCCGCCGCTTTCAGCATCGCCTCGGCGACCTTGCGGTTGGCGGGATTGTCATCCACCACCAGCACCCGCGCATCAAATGCAGACTTGCGGGGCGGAACTTCGGTTACTGCCCGGTCGGCAGCGTGTTCGTGGCAAACAGGCAGCGCCACCTCGAAGCAGAAACAGGTGCCGACCAGCGGCTCGCTCTCCACGCGCAAATCCCCCTGCATCAGCCGGGTCAGGCGGCTGGCGATGGTCAGGCCCAGCCCAGCCCCGCCATAACGGCGGCTGTGCGAGCGGTCGACTTGCATGAAGGGCTCGAAGACATGCGGCAAGGTCGCCTGGCTGATGCCGATGCCGGTATCAAAGACCTCGCACAGCAAATGCGCCTGTGTCTCGTTGAAGGGATTGACGCGGACCCGGAGCCCGACCCGGCCCTTGTCGGTGAACTTGATGGCATTGTCGAGCAGCTTGCGGAGAATCTGGCTGATCCGGACTTCATCGCCGCGCAGCCACAACTGGGTCTGCCCTTCCAGCGAAACCGCCATTTCCAGGCCCTTGGCGTGAGCCTCCGGCATGCAGGCGGCACGCAGCGACTCCACCAGTACGGCCGGACTGAAGTCCCTCAGTTGCAGCATCAGTCGTCCTTCGTCCAGACGCGAGAAGTCCAGCACATCATCGACAAGGCGGCGCAAGTCGTTGGCGGCCTGGGAAGCCAGCAGTCCGTACTCCTTCGGCTCGCCTTCCAGGGCCCCGCTGTTCAACAACTGCAGGCTGCCCAGGATGGCGTTCAGCGGCGTGCGCAGTTCATGGCTCATCATCGCCAGGAATTCACCCTTGGCCTGGCTGGCCTTGTCCGCGCGGGTCCTGGACTCGATCAGCTCCTCGGTGTATTTCATCTGCAAGGAACGGTGCTCCTCCAGCATCGAGGCCAGCAGGTTAAGGTGGTAGGCGAGCACACCCAGCTCGCCTTCCTGCGAAATTGTCACCCGCGCCTCGAAATGACGGTTCTTAAGCGCCCCCACCATACCGATAATCGAGCGCAGCGGCGCCTCAAGGTCGCGGGCCATCAGTACACCCAGCGCCATGATCGGCGCCAGGGCCAGTAACCCGAGCAGCAGACTGTTGAGCAGGATGTCCTGCACCTTGTCGAGCATGAACCGGCCGCTGATGCCTATTTCTACCTTACCCACCACCGGATCCGGCGACACATCCTGCCCGGAGACCATCAGATCCTCGCTGTCGAGGGCGATACTCTGCTGGCGGATGCTGGCCTGATAACGGTGCCAGTCCGAGGCGACGCCGGCATCAGGTTTCTGGCGACTGAGCAGTATCCGGTCGTCCATGTCGAGGATGCGGACGGAGACGACGCCGGGCTGTCCGAGCAATCCCTGGATCTGGCCTTCCAGACTCGACAGGTTGCCGGAAATGACCGCGTAATCGGCCGAGGCGGCCAGTTGCGAGGCCATGAGGATGCCCGACTGTTCCAGCTCGTGCCGGGAATCATTCAGACGGGCATAGACGTGATAGCCGAGCAGGACGCACAGCATCAGGATGGCCGGAGCCAAGGCCAGCAACAGCGTCCGGCGGCGCAGGTTCCAGCGCGACATCAGGGCCATGTCGGCAGCTCCTCGAAACGGACCAGCCGTTCCAGCTCTTTGGCTGCCGGAATGGTCAGGCCCATGGCCTTGCCGACCTGAGCATTGATGCTGACGCTCAGCTGCTTGACCCGGAACGGCGCGGGCAGCTTGCCGTTACGGGCGAAATGGCGGATCTGGGAAGCTACGCCCTCGGCCACGGCGGTGGTGGGCGCAAAGAGGGTGGCCAGGGAACCGGCCTGCACAAAGGCCGGGCTGGGACCGATGAAGACGCGGTTCTGCCGGTAGGCGGCCAGCAACACCAGACGGATGCTGTCACGGTTGTAGATTTCCGGATCGGGCTGGGCCAGCAGGACATCGGTGCCCGCAGCCAGCTCGGCGACCTGCCGCGCCAGGCGGTTCTTGTCGGCCATCAGGTAACGTACATCTATTGACTGTTCGGCGGCGTACTGCCGGAAAACGCGCACCCAGGACGCATCCTCGGGATTGCTGACCAGCATGCCGATACGGTTGGTGGCGGGAAGAAGGTAGCGGATCAGGGCCAGCTGCGCCGCCAGGCTGGGAGCCCAGTAGAGGGCGCCGTCCTGTTTCTGCAATTGGGTATTCGACGGAGAAGGCGCCAATAGCAGCACCGGCGGACGGTTTTCAGGCAGGCGGCGGAAAGTCTCGCCGCTCAGCACCAGCAACAGATCGGCATCGGACTGGACGGTAGCGGAAGTGACCAGCGTGACTTCGTCCTTCATCAGTTCGCCCAGCACCCGGACCAGTTCCAGCGATTCGCCGTCCGCATTGGCCACAACCTGGACCTTGGGCAATGCAGCGGCCTCCAGCGCCGCCAGCAGGCCGAACAGCAACATCAAGGTCCGGATGAAACTCCCTGTCATCGGCGCCATTCCTTGTGCCTCCATCGTCAGTCCCGGCCTTTACTCAAAGGCATAGGACAATTGCAGCCATAATCGGTCACGGGGCGCGCCGTTTTCCTTGCGCAGCTCGTGCTCGTTGGTCAGGCGCACCTGCCAAACCCCGGCAAGCTCAAGATCATGCCGGTTCGCCACCGACCATTTACGGGCCAGACGCATGTTCAGCAGGTGCAGGTCCCGCGAATAGTTCTCGGTCACATTCTCGAAAAGGTGATCGTAGAACACATAACCGAGGCTGGCCTGATAACCCTCGGGGTGCTCGTACCACAACGCCACGTTGCCGCTGTGCTTGGGGACGAACATGGCGTTGTCGTTCGTGCCGGTAATGTCATCATAGGCATAATTGGCGAGAACACGCCATTCCGGCAGCGGACGCCATTGCCCGGAAACCTCGACGCCGCGCTGCTGGTGGCGGTAATTCGGGGTAATCACGAAATTTTCGATTTCGAGATTATGCTCGGTCAGATCCAGTTCGTCGTTGAACCAGCGCACATCCACCTGCAGATGCTCGGCGGGGAACTCCCCGTAGTAGCCCAGCTCGCGGGAGACAATTTTCTCGTTCGGCGCGCGGTCACTGCAGACCACCCGGTAGTGGCTGGGGGAGTCGATGCACATCATGGTGCCGTTCGGGGACTGGCCGATGTAGAAATAGGCGCCATCCAGCGCGCTCAGGCTGCGATCCTCGGCGCGGACCTTGAACTCCCAGTCCGACTTGGATTCCTGCAGGTCCGGCGTCCGGTAGGCCACCGAGGAAACCGCGCGCAGGCTCTGCGTCGGCGCGAATCGCCAGTTGACGGCAAGCCGGGGAGACGTCAGGTGTCCGGCATTTTCATCATGCTCGTCCATGACGCCCAGGTTCAGCCGCCAGTTCGGCCTGAACTGCCATTCAGCGTGGGCGAAGATGCGCCAGACCGCGTTTTCCACCCGCTTGCCGTTGAAATAATATTCAGAGTCGCTGCTTGAATCCTGGTAGCCCGCGCCGTAGACCACGCGCAGGTTCTTGCCCGCTGTCCAGGTATCCTGGATTTCCACCTCGGTCCGCGACTCCGCGTTATCGATCGCCGCGAGGAAGACCTGCCTGGACGTCATGACGGGATTCGTCAACTCCAGCAGGAATGCATTGGTGAAATTCTGGAGGGAGGCATCCGTGGTGTAGTATTCCCTCACCATCAGGTATTCGGCGATGGATTTGGGATTCTTGCCGGCCGCCCAAGCCTCGAATACCCCGGCGGGCGGGGGATAGGACGAAGGATCAAGCGCATAAAACAATTCCGGGAACAGGGTTTCCTGAGGAATTTCTCCCTGCAGCACCCCGTCGATGGCGGGCAGCAGGCCCCTGTTGACGTACTTTCGGCTTTGCAGGAACAGCTGCCGCAAGGTCGGACTCATCAAGCCGGGGTAGGTGCTGACACGCAGGGGTTCATACGACTTGAAACGGGTGTAGTTGCCGCTGACCTGGACCTGATGGTTGGAAAAAGCGCTTTCCAGCGAGAACCCGGCATAGTCCTGGCGGATATCCGTGTCATGGGTATCCAGGAACTCCAGGAATCCGGTATCGAGCATCTTGTTCTGACCGGTCAACTCGGAATGCCCGCCGCGCAGGGTCAGAGAGGCATCCGCGCCGAGATCCAGGGCCAGTTTGCCGTTAACGGCCTTTTGCCATTTGCTGTCAAGATAATCGCCGGTACTGTTGCCGTTCCTGTCGAGCAGATGGGAATAGCCGTGGTCATTGCGCTGGCTCACCGATAGCTGGCCGCTGACCTGCCCGGCGGAACCGGCGACACCGGCAAAACTGTCGCGGATGCCATCGCCGCCCGTCCGGGCATAGGCGCGTACCCGCGCCAGGTCAGCCGGATGCCGGGTCACGATATTCACCACGCCGAGAAAACTGTTCGCGCCATATGCCGCCGCGTTGGGACCGCGAATCACCTCGATGCGGTCAATGTCTTCCAGCTCGACGGGAAAGCCGATCCAGTCGACATAGGCGAGGCTGGGCTGATAGACCGAACGGCCGTCCACCAGCACCTGCATCCGCCGCGCCATGTCCGCCGACGTTCCGTGATAACTGACAAACGCATTCCAGCCGGTGTCATAGCCCACCACCATGCCGGGCACCAGCCGCAGCAGCTCCGGCAGTTCCCGCGCCCCGGACTGGCCAATCATCTGCCGGTCAATCACGGTAATGGAGGCGGGAGCATCGGCGATGGATTGCCGGAGCCGGGTGGCGGAAAATACCGTCGGGATGTCTGTATCGGTATCCGGAAGGAAAACATCGGCCGAAAACGCGGCCGGAGCAGTTACAACGGCAAGGATGGCAAGCACTAACGGCCGGCTCATATGGTTAATCCCCTTATTTTATTTTGTTATCGCGCTTCGGACGCTTCCTGAAATCCTGGATGACACGCTGCTTGCGGGTCTGCCGCGTATCGGCCGGATCCGGACGACGATCCTTGAAGGGATTGTCGCTGGTCTTGAACTCGATACGGATCGGCGTCCCCTGCATTTTTAACACTTTACGAAAGACATTTTCCAGATAGCGGCGATAGTCCTTCGAGACCGACTCGGTCTGGTTGCCGTGGATGACGAACACGGGGGGATTCTGTCCTCCCATGTGAGCATAGCGCAATTTGATCCGGCGTCCACCCACCAGCGGGGGTTGGTGGGACTCCACGGCATCCTGCAAAATCTGGGTCAGACGGTGAGTATTGATCTTGAGCGTGGCCGACTCATAGGCCCGGCGGATGGACGGATACAGATCGCCGACGCCGGTGCCGTGCAACGCGGAAATCAGGTGGATCTTGACATAGGGAATGAAGTCGAAGCGCAGCTGCATGGCCTGCTTGACCATGGTGCGGTCGTATTCGGTCATCCCGTCCCACTTGTTGATCGCCAGCACCACCGCCCGGCCGCTTTCCAGCGCAAACCCGAGCATGTGCAGGTCCTGGTCGACAATGCCTTCGCGGGCATCCAGCACCACCACCACCACATGCGCGTCCTTGATTGCCTGCAGGGTCTTGATCACCGAGAATTTCTCGACGGTCTCGTTGACCTTGCCGCGGCGACGCACGCCGGCGGTGTCGATCAGGGTGTACTTCTGCCCCTGGCGCTCGTAGGGAATGTAGATGCTGTCGCGGGTGGTGCCGGGCATGTCATAGACCACGACGCGATCCTCACCGAGCAGGCGGTTGACCAGTGTCGACTTGCCGACATTGGGACGGCCGACAATCGCGATCTTGATGCCGGTTTCCTCAACCGGCGCTTCCGCCTCGTCCTCGGGAAACGGTTCCAGCACATCGGAGAGCAACTGGTTCAGACCACGACCGTGGCTGGCGGCAACACAGAACATGCGCTCCGACAAGCCGAGCCGGTGGAAGTCGGCCGCCGCCGCTTCTTCATGCAGGCCGTCAATCTTGTTCACCACCAGGAAGAAGGGCTTGTTGAGGCGGCGCAACTCATCGGCGATCATCTGGTCCGAACCCAGCAGGCCCGCGCGGGCATCCACCACGAACAGGACAATATCCGCTTCCTGGATGGCGCTGCGTGACTGCTCAGCCATGTAGGCATCGATGCCTTCATCGCTTTCCCCAAGGCCGCCCGTATCTATCACGATGAAGGATTTGTCCTCGTGGCGCGCATCGCCGTACTGCCGGTCCCGGGTCAGGCCGGGCATGTCCGCCACCAGCGCATTCCGCGAACGGGTGAACTGGTTGAACAGGGTGGATTTGCCCACATTGGGGCGGCCGATGAGGGCGATGACGGGCTTCATGAACGTATCTCGGAACGGAGCCGCACCGCCCGGTGCGGGCGGCCTTGCGGCAAAAACAATCTGTAGGCGGGAATGATACCAGAGAGGACGGCAGGACTGCGCCTGCCGGTTAAGCATTAACGGGGAGAAGCGGCCGGCAGGGTCCAGCGCGAGGTCTTGCCCTTGGCGGTGGTGACCAGCAGATGCCCGCTGTCTTCCATCAGGGCGGTGACAGGACCGGAAACATGGACGCGGCCCAGCACATGGCCGTCGGCCTGCGACAGGAAATGCACGTAGCCATCGGCGTCGCCCACCGCCAGCACGCCGCTGGACACTACCGGCGATACCACGCCGCGCCCGCGCAGGGCGTCCTGGCGCCAGACCGCCTTGCCTGAGGAGGCATCGACCGCGATGACCTGGCCCGCCGTGTCGACGACATAGACATTGCCCAGCCCCTCCGCCGGAGCCTGCAACGTGGAAACCTCATACTCCCAGATGGCATCGGGACGGTCGCGCAGGTCGAAAGCAGCCAGCTTGCCCTGATAGCTGCCGACATAGAGCTTTTCGTCGAAGGACACCAGCATGTCGCCGTCAATATCCACCAGACGGTCGACTTCCGTCCGTCCGCGCGGCGCGGCCACCCGGCTTTCCCAGCGGCCGGCGCCGGTCGACAATTCCAGCGCCACGATCTTTCCGGACGCGGCGGCGGCAATCACCTGATCACCGACCACCACCGGCATGGCATAGCCCCGGATGGATAATTG
>DASUIL010000325.1:0-2629 GCA_036273075.1 Fluviicoccus sp.
TGCTGGAAATCGCCTTCGTGCCGCTAACCCTGGACAAGAACGGGCAGCTGCACGCGCTGCCATCCATGCACGCCCATATCGAACCCTTCGCGGGCGCGGTGCTGAACCCTTCGGCGCTGGCGTTCACGGGCATTGATCCCTACAACCCGTTGCGTGGCGCCGAGCCGGAAGGTGAAGCGCTTAAGCGCATTTTTGCGGAATTGAAGAAGCTGCAACGCGCTCATCACTGCAAGCGCTGCATTCTGGTCGGGCATAACGCCCATTTCGATTTGGGATTCCTGCAGGCGGCCGTGGAACGCCACAACCTGAAAAACAGCAGCCCGTTCCACCCGTTTTCGGTATTTGACACGGTGACACTGGCGGGCATGGCGTTCGGGCAGACGGTGCTGGCGAAGGCGTGCGAAAGCGCGGAGATCGACTTCAGCAACGAAGATGCGCACTCGGCGCTGTATGATGCGGAAAAAACGGCGGAACTGTTCTGCCGGATCACGAACCGCTGGCAAATGGGCGCATGACGCCCGCCCGCCGGCGGCTCCGGATCAACAGGCGCTACTCCTCGTCATCGTCGAGGTCATAATCGTAATCCTTCAACTTGCGCTCCAGACGACGCTCTTCCAGGATGTCGTCAATCACCCGCCGCTTCAGCAGGGAATTCTTGACGCTGGCCGCCTTGGCGACATCATCACCGCCGCCGCCGCCCGAGTCAAAATCGCCGCCGTCATCATCAATGAAGGCATCGTCCAGCTCGAAATCTTCTGATTTACCGTTTGACATAGCCACCTCAACCTACGCAAGGTTGCGCTATATACGCTAATAATAGTGCGTTGTAAATCTTCTACTTCACAATTCCGGGAAAATGACGATTCCATGGCGATAAACGGCCAATAAAACAGAAATTCAGGGGGATCGACGGGATAGGAAATTAAGCTGAGGAATTTCAACGCGGAACAACAGGAGGGGGATGGGGTGATCGATGGGGCTCGAACCCACGACAACCGGAATCACAATCCGGGGCTCTACCAACTGAGCTACGACCACCACAAAGGTACATCAACAACAAGTGACACTGGCAACTGGCGCGCCCGGCAGGGCTCGAACCTGCGACCCTCGGCTTAGAAGGCCGATGCTCTATCCAGCTGAGCTACGAGCGCAAGGATCATCACTAAGTTGGTCGGGGCGGTGGGATTCGAACTCACGACCCTCTGGTCCCAAACCAGATGCGCTACCAGACTGCGCTACGCCCCGACTTTCAAAGCTGCATTCGTTGCCAAATGCGAGGGCGCATAATACGCAGCGGGTCTCGGAGAGTCAATCCCCTTTTTACTAGACGCCTGTTTTTTCAACGCTTTCCGGCCGCAAAATCGAGCATGCGCTGCAACGGTACCACGGCTTGCGGAATGATCGCCGGATCGACATGGATTTCCTGGCCGCCGTTCTCCAGCACCGCCAGCAGGTTCTCCAGTTCGTTCATCGCCATCCACGGGCAATGCGCGCAGGACCGGCAGGTGGCGCCGCTGCCGGCGGTCGGGGCTTCCATGAACTCCTTGTCCGGGCTGAGTTGTTGCATCTTGTAGAAGATGCCCCGGTCCGTCGCGACAATGAACTGCTTGTTAGGCAGCGTCTGCGAGGCCTTGATCAATTGCGAGGTGGAGCCTACGGCATCGGCGATTTCAACCACCGCTTCCGGCGATTCGGGGTGCACCAGCACCGCCGCATCGGGATAGACATGTTTCAGGTCGAGCACGCCGCGCGCCTTGAACTCCTCGTGAACGATGCAGGCCCCGTCCCATAGCAGCATGTCGGCCCCGGTCACCTTCTGCACATAGCTGCCCAGATGCTTGTCCGGCGCCCAGATGATCTTCTCGCCCTTGCCCGCCAGGTAATCAATCACATCCACCGCGATGCTGGAGGTCACCACCCAGTCCGCGCGCGCTTTGACGGCGGCGGACGTATTGGCGTAAACAACCACGGTATAGTCGGGATTGGCGTCGCAAAAAGCGGTGAACTCATCTACAGGGCAACCCAGGTCCAGCGAGCAGGTCGCTTCCAGCGTCGGCATCAGCACGCGCTTTTCCGGATTGAGGATTTTCGCGGTTTCGCCCATGAACTTCACCCCGGCCACCACCAGCGTCGAGGCCGGATGCCGGGTACCGAAACGGGCCATTTCCAGCGAGTCGGAGACACAGCCGCCGGTTTCCTCGGCCAGCGCCTGCAAGTCATGCGAGGTGTAGTAATGCGCCACCAGCACGGCGTCGCGCTCCCTCAGCAACTGCTTGATGCGGGCGCGCAATTCCTCCTTGCGTTCCGGCGACATCACCGGCTCGTGCGGGGTTTGCAGGTGATCCAGGTAATCCTTCACCAGCGCCTTGGCGGCGTTATCAATCAGGTTGTTCATGGCGGACATGCGGGCTCGGAAAGCGGGTGGGCGATTTTACCCTGTTCGCGGCCCGGAACGCGATTATTTCCCTGGCCAAGCGTTTACAGGCTGAGCGGACGGGCCTTTACTTAACAGGAACCACGGCCCGAAGGAAGCCCGCCATGATCCCCCTGCGCGACCTGCCCGAATTTCCCTGTGATTTCCGCACCCTGCGCGACAGCTGGCTGGCGGACGAGGCGCTGGTGCTGACCG
>DASUIL010000326.1:0-6513 GCA_036273075.1 Fluviicoccus sp.
GAGACGGCGCTCGACTCCCAGCAGCGCGAGTTCGTCGAGATCGTGCGGCACAGCGGCGACGCGCTCCTGACGATCATCAACGACATCCTCGACTTCTCGAAGATCGAGGCGGGCTAGCTTGGCATCGAACGCATTCCCTTCAACCTGCAGCGGCTGGCGGAAGAGGTCTGCGACCTGCTGCAGGCCCAGATCCAGGCCAAGGGGCTGGAGATGGTGCTGTGCTACCACATCAACTGCCCGCGCCTGCTGATCGGCGATCCCAACCGCATCCGGCAGATCCTGCTGAACCTGCTGGGCAACGCCATCAAGTTCACCCACACTGGCTATATTGCGCTGCGCATCACCGCACCGGTCATTACCCCGGCCACGGTCAATATCGCGCTGGAAGTGATCGACACCGGCATCGGCATCCCGCAGGAAAAACAGGGCAAGCTGTTCCAGCTGTTCTCGCAGGCGGACGCCTCGACCACCCGCCGCTTCGGCGGCACCGGCCTGGGGCTGGCCATCTGTAAGGGTCTGGCCGAACTGATGGGCGGCAGCATCGAGCTGAAGAGCAGCCAGCAGGAAGGCTCGTCCTTCCGGGTGGAGATTCCGCTGCATCGCCAGACGGCGGTCGAACGCACCCTGCCCCATTACCCGGAACTGTATTTCTCGCCGATCATTGTCATCGACGCGCTGGACATCAACCGCCAGTACCTGAACGAAAGCCTGCAACGCTACGGCATGCGCGTCGAGCTGGCGGCCACCGCCGAGGAAGGGCTCGCGCACCTGAAGGCGATCCGCCAGAGCACGCACCGCACCCCCTTCGTGCTGATTGACAGCACGCTGGTGAAGACTCCCGGCGGCGCCAGCTTCGCCCAGTCGGTACGGCAGAACCCGCAGCTGGCGGACAGCCACCTGATCCTGATGAGCCAGACGCCGCTGCGGCAGATGGACCCCGGCTTCTACCTGCCTTTCAACGGCTACATCAACAAGCCGATCCGCTTCTACGCCGTCATCAACGAGATCGCCTCGATCTTCGCCGGCAAGAAGACCATCATCCAGCCGCACGAATACCAGAAGGAACTGCCGGTCATCCCGACCCTGAACCCCAAACCGGAAACCGCCTCGCGGCCCTCGAACGGCCTGAAGGTGCTGCTGGCGGAAGACAACGCCGTCAACCAGAAAGTGGCAGTGAAGATGCTGGAAAAGGCGGGCGCGGCGGTGGATGTGGCCCCGAACGGCAAGGAGGCGGTGCGCCTGTTCAACTCACGCAAGTACGACCTGGTGCTGATGGATTGCCAGATGCCGGAAATGGACGGATACGACGCCACCCGCGCCATGCGCGCCTGCGACAGCGGCGTCAACGATCCGTCATTACCGATCATCGCCCTGACCGCCAACGCCCTCGAAGGCGACCGGGAAGCCTGCATCGCCGCGGGCATGAGCGACTTCCTGGCCAAGCCGCTGAAGCAGGACATGCTTTACAAGCTGCTGCAGCAATACCGACCTAGCGAAACGTAGCCTTCGCCACCTCGTAGCAATCATCAATGTGCCGGTAGGCAATCTTGCGCATCACGAAGTAGCCCAGCCCCGCCGCCACCATCTGCCCGCCCAACGGCACGAATTTGGCCACCTGCCGGGAAATGATCTTGGTCGCCATGCCCTGAATGCTCTGCCGCACCAGCGTTCGCGTCACCACCAGGCCCAGGAACTGTGAACCCCGCCGCGCGATTTCCCCCCAGGCCAATTGACGGGTTTCCGGGTCGAAAGCCTCGATCTGCTCGGGGGCCAGCCCGAATCGGCGGCTGATCTCCGGAATCAGCGCCGTAAGGATGCTGGCGTCCACCACCACAT
Source organism: Fluviicoccus sp. (assembly GCA_036273075.1). GTDB lineage: Bacteria > Pseudomonadota > Gammaproteobacteria > Pseudomonadales > Moraxellaceae > Fluviicoccus. The sequence goes on from DASUIL010000326.1 coordinate 1,837, forward strand.
CCAGGAACGGCACCGGCACCACCGCCACTCCGGCGGACACCAGCGCGCGACGGCGCACCAGCGCCTCGCATTCGGCCCGGATACGGTCAATCTCGGTATTGCGAACAGCCATCGGATACTCCCCGTTCTTGATGGAATGGTTTGTGCTAAAACACTCTCAAGTCAAAACCTAACCGAAATTCCGGGAAAATGCATCCAATGCGGATGATGGCGCGTATTGCCGGGTTTCAGGATTAATGTTACGTTATACTATAACAACTACAACCCACGAAGGTTCCGCCATGCGACGTCGCCTCCCCCCCATTGCTGTTCTCCTGACCCTGATTCCGGCAATCCCGGCGCTGGCGGAAGACACCGCCGCCGCCGTGTCCTCCGGCAGTCATTTCAACCCTTTGATATCGCTGATCCTGGACGGCAACCTCTATCATGACAACCAGCGGGGCCATGGCGGCGAGCTGGTTGAAGAGATGGCGGGCATCAGTCACGGCGTGGCAACCGGCCCGGTCGAGGCGGGCCTGCAAAACGGATTCAACCTCGGGGAAAGCGAACTGGTCATGTCAGCAATCGTCGACCCCTATTTTGACGGTCAGGTGACACTGGCCGTCGGCGCGGAAGGGGATGTCGGGCTGGAAGAATCCTGGCTGCAAACCCGCCGCCTGCCCGCCGGACTCAAGGTCAAGATGGGCAAATTCCTCAGCGGCATCGGCTACCAGAACAGCAAGCACAAGCATGCCTGGGACTTTGCCGACCAGAACCTGGCCTACAGCGGCCTGCTGGGCGGTGAAGGCCTGCGCGACGCCGGGGTGCAGCTGACCTGGATCGCCCCGACACCGATGTACCTGCAAGTGGGCCTGGAAGCGCTGCAAGGCAACGATCAGGAAAAATTCGGGCATCTGGTCGGCAATGACGATGCCGCCACCTTCATGGCCTTGGCGACACCCTTCCCGGAAACCCGCAACGGACCGCGCCTGACCACCGCCTTCGTCAAGATCGCGCCGGACCTGGGGGAAGTGCATGCCCTGCAACTCGGCCTGTCCTGGGCCAGGGCCGGACAGCACCAGCTGTTGCTCGATCCGGATGAAACCGCGCTGAGCGGTGATGAATACGCGCTTGACGGCCGCCAGCAGCTGCTGGGGCTGGATGCGGTCTACAAGCGCGACAGCGCCGGCGAATACGGTGCGGGCGACTTGACCCTGACAGGCGAGTACCTGCGCGTGTGCAACACCCTGACCGTCGCGGCGGCTGAAGCGGGCGCTCCCCTGGCCGCCGGAGCCGCCATCAGCGGCACCCAGTCGGGCTACTACCTGCAGGCCGCCTATGGACTTGCGCCGCGCTGGGAACTGGCGGTCCGCCATGATGTCAACGGCCAGACCAACGCCCTGAACAGCGGCGGCATCAGCACCGACCTGCCCTCCTCGCAACGCAATGCCCTGTCGCTCAGCTTCATGCCCAGCGAATTTTCGCGCTTGCGCTTGCAGGCCGCGCAGGGTGATATTGTCGATCAGAGCGGCGCGTCAAGCCGCCTGAAGCAGGTCTTCCTGCAATATAGCCACAGCCTGGGGCCGCACGGCGCGCACAAGTTCTGAAGAGAAATAAAATCATGAAAAGAATGCTGATAACCCTGTGCCTTTGCCTGGCCAGCCCGCTGGCGCTGGCGGATCTCCGCATCGTCGCCACCACCAGCAGCATGGGCATGATGGCGCGCACCGTCGGCGGCACGCATGTCAAGGTCACCGAACTGGCCCTGCCCGACCGCGACGCCCATACCCTGCAAGTCCGTCCCTCGATGATGCAGGCGCTGCGGCAGGCCGACCTGGTCGTGGCCGTCGGCGCGGAACTGGAACAGGGCTGGCTGCCGCCGTCGATCGAGGGCGCGGCCAACCCGCGCATCCTGCCGGGCAGCGGCGGCTACTTCGAGGCGGCGGCCCAGGTGCCGCGCCTGGATATTTCCGGCAACGCCGACCGCAGCCAGGGGGATGTCCATCCGCTGGGCAATCCGCACGTGCAGCTCGACCCGGTGCGCATGGGCGACATCGCCATCGCGCTGGCCAACCGCCTCGGCAAGCTCGACAGCGGCAACGCTCCCGGCTACCTCGCCGCCGCCATCGCCTTCAAGCAGGCGGCCACGCAGCGCATGGCGCGCTGGCAGCAAAGCACCGCCGGCAGTCCGGGCGTGCTGCTCTATCATCATGACGCCAATTACCTGCTGGCGCGCTTTAACATCCCCTCGCTGGGCTATATCGAACCCATGCCGGGCATCCCGCCGTCGGCCGGCCATATCCTGAAGCTGGTGCAGGAGCTGCGCGGCCGCAAGGGCGTCATCCTGCACACGGTCTACCAGGGCAACAGCGGCATCGGCCAGCTGGCGGGTCAGTTGGGCTGGAAGGCGGTGGCGCTGCCGCTCGACCCTCCGTCCAACAGCGGTCAGGACGGCTACTTCGCCCTGATTGACCAGTGGACCGCCGCCATTGCCCAGAACAAGTACTGAGCGGAGCGGCCTGCATGACCATCCTGCTGACCCTGGACCAGGTAACCGTCGGTTACCGCAAGCCCGTGCTGGGGCCGGTGTCGCTCACCGTGGCGGCCGGCGAAGTACTGGGGCTCAGCGGCAGCAACGGCTGCGGCAAGAGCACCCTGCTGAAGGCGCTGAGCGGCGAGTCGAAACTGTTCGGCGGCAGCCTGCGCAAGGCGCCGGACCTGCGGATCGGCCTGCAGAAACAGCACCCGGCGCGACTGTTCGGCTTTCCGCTGTCCACGGACGAGTACCTGAACCTGACCGGCGCGGATACGGCCGTGCTGCCCGAACGACTGCAAAACCTGCGTCGCCAACGCGTCGACAGCCTTTCCGGCGGACAGTTCCAGCTGCTCAGCATCTGGGCCTGTCTGGCCTCGCCCGCGCAGCTGGTCTTGCTTGATGAGCCGACCAACAATCTTGATCCCGCCGGCGTAAGGTTGCTGCTCGAGTTGCTGGTCAAGCGACGGCCTGACCAAGCGGTTGTCGTCGTGAGTCACGAACGGGAATTCATGGCGGGCGTTACCACCCGCCAGATTGATGTCTCCACCCTGCACCGGCCCGAATTCTGATGATGGACCAAATTCTCGATCCCTTGTTCCGCATCCCGCTGCTGACCGGACTGGTCGCCAGCCTGTTGCTGCCGCTGCTCGGCGCGATGCTGCACGCCCGTGAAGAATGGCTGGCGGCGCTGGGCATCGCCCATGTCGCGGCGGCGGCGCAACTGGCGGGGGCGGCGCTGGGCCTGCCGCTGACGGCCAGCGGCGCCTTGGGCGCCGTGGTGGCGGTGGCGGCGAAACAACTGGTCTCACAGCAGGGCAATCTCGGCTATGCGCTGCTGATGTTCGCCGGCTGGGCCGTCCTCTATCTCGTTGCCGCCAACAGCACCTTGGGCGAATCGCTGGCGCACGCCATGAGCGAAGGCCAGATTTTCCTGGTCGGCCGTGAGCAACTGTGGCTGATGCTGGCCGCGGGTATTCCCTTCCTGCTGGCGCTGCCCTGGCTGGCGCATCGGCTGCTGCGGGCCCGGTTTTTCCCGGGGTTCGAACGCGCCAATGCACTGCCCGCGTGGCGCTGGCATCTCGGTTTCGACCTGCTGGCGGCGGTTCTGCTCGCCTTCGGCACCGCCTCGCTGGGGCTGATGGCCAGTTTCGCCCTGGTAGTGCTGCCGGCGTGGTCCGTGTTCGCCTGGGTCCACAGCTGGCGGATGGCGCTGCTCGCCGCCGCCGTGATTGGCACCGGCAGCTATCTGGCCGCCTTCGCGCTGGCCCTGCATTTCGACCAGCCGTTCGCCCCGGTGCAGGTGGCCGTGCTGCTGGCGGTGACGGTGCTGCTGCGAGGCAGTCACGCCCTGCTCCACCGCTAGACGGAGTCCGGCCGGTTCCGCGCCGGTGAAGCCAGGGTGAAATCGGGGTGAAAGCACCCGGATTCCGACCATCCCGACTTGACCCCCACAGCTGTCCGTCATAGCCTTGCCACGCCCGCCGCAAGGCCTTTCCCTGTTGGATCGCCCATGTCCGCCGACAACTTCCTCCTGGCCAGCCAGACCCGTATCCAGAACTGGCTCAGCGACTTCCTCGACCGGCAGAATCCATTGTCCGCCGGCCTGAGCGCCGCCATGCGCCATGCCGTGCTGAACGGTGGCAAGCGGGTGCGGCCTTCGCTGGTTTACGCAGCGGCGCTGGCCTGCGGCGGCACGCTGGAAGCCGCCGATGCGGGCGCGGGCGCGGTCGAGCTGGTGCACTGCTATTCGCTGGTCCACGACGACCTGCCCTGCATGGACAACGACGTGATGCGGCGCGGCAAGCCCACGGTCCACGTGCGGTTCGGCCAGGCCCAGGCGCTGCTGGCCGGCGACGCCCTGCAGGCGCTGGCGTTCGAGCTGCTGACGCCCGAGAGCGATGAGGTGCCCGCCGCGATCCAGGCCACGCTGTGCCGGCTGCTGGCCCGCGCCGCGGGCCACGAAGGCATGGCCGGCGGCCAGGCGATCGACCTGGCCAGCATCGGCCGCCAGCTCGGCGAAACCGAATTGCGGCAAATGCACCGGCTCAAGACCGGCGCCCTGCTGCAAGGCAGCGTGATGATGGGCGCCGCCTGCGGCCGGCCCGACGCAGGCGCCCGGGAAGCGCTGTCCTGCTACGGTGCGGCGATGGGCCTGGCTTTCC
>DASUIL010000327.1:0-18309 GCA_036273075.1 Fluviicoccus sp.
CTGAGCGAACAGAACATTGAAGTATTGAGCCTGCGCAACCGCGCCAACCGCCTGGAGGAACTGTTTGTCTCCATGGTGGAAAAGAACCTGAAGACGGCCTGAGTTTCCATGAATCGCGACCAAACCCTGATTGCCCTGCAAACCATCCTCGTCAAGGAAGTGCGGCGATTTACCCGCATCTGGCCGCAAACGCTGCTGCCGCCGGCCATTACCATGTCGCTGTATTTTGTCATTTTCGGCAACCTGGTCGGCAGCCGCATCGGCGAGATGGGCGGTTTCCACTACATGCAGTACATCGTGCCCGGCCTGATCATGATGGCGGTGATCACCAACTCGTACTCGAATGTGGTCTCCAGCTTCTACAGCGCCAAGTTCCAGCGCAGCATCGAGGAGCTGCTGGTGTCGCCGGTGCCGCACCATGTCATCCTCTGCGGCTACGTGCTGGGCGGCATCGCACGGGGGCTCGCGGTCGGCGCCATTGTCACCGTGCTGTCGCTGTTCTTCACCAGCCTCGACATCCACCACCTGTTCGTCATCATCTACACAATCCTGCTGACGGCAGCGCTGTTCTCGCTGGGCGGGTTCATAAACGCGGTGTTCGCCAAGTCCTTTGACGACATTTCCATCATCCCGACCTTCGTGCTGACACCGCTGACCTACCTCGGCGGCGTCTTCTATTCGATGGACCAGCTGTCGCCGTTCTGGCAAACACTGTCGTTGCTCAACCCGATCGTCTACATGGTCAACGCCTTCCGCTACGGCATCCTTGGCGTCAGCGATGTCAATGTCTGGGTATCGCTGGCGATGGTGACCCTGGTGACGGTCGGGTTGTACATCTATTCCTACCGCTTGCTGAAAAGCGGCCGCGGCATGCGGGAGTAAGTCATGGCCTGGTATGAAAAGACGCAACTGGGCGTCAAGACCGACTACATCCATGCCTACGACCCCGGCCTGCTGTGCCCGCTGGAACGGCGCGAAGGGCGCGAGGCTCTGGAACTGACGGGAGCGCCGTTGCCGTTCCGCGGCGTCGATATCTGGCACAACTACGAAGTGTCGTGGCTGGACGCGCACGGCAAGCCGCAGGTCGCCATCGCCCGCATCACCGTTCCCGCTGACTCGCCGTGCCTGATCGAATCCAAGTCGATGAAGCTGTACTTCAACTCGCTGAACCAGCATCGCTTCGCCGACCGGCAAGCGGTCATCGACTGCGCCGCCGCCGACCTCAGCCATTCGGCGGGAGCGCCCGTTCGTGTGGAACTCCTGCCGGTCAATTCCGCCTGCAGCCTGACGACGCTGGAAGGAAGCTGTCTGGACGACCTGCCGCTGGAGAACTGCGACTTCACGCCCAATCCCGGCCATCTGAAAGCGGATCAGGCGCAGCTTGTGGTGGAAACCCTGCATTCCAATCTGCTGCGCAGCAACTGCCCGGTCACCGGCCAGCCGGATTGGGGCAGCGTGCAGATTCGTTATTCCGGCCCGAAAATCGACCGGGAGGGACTGCTGCGCTACCTGATCTCCTTCCGCGAGCACAACGATTTCCACGAGCAGTGCGTCGAGCGGATTTACCGCGACATCCTGCGTCATTGCGCGCCGGAACAACTAACCATTTTCGCCTGTTACACCCGGCGCGGCGGGCTGGACATCAACCCGTGGCGCAGTAATGCCGAAACCTTGCCGGAGCGCCTGCCGCGCCTGTCGCGGCAATAAGAAGAACGATTGAGAATACTTGCCATTAGCGGGTACAGCCGCCACAATCACGCCTGACCAATCTAACAAAGCATCACTCAACAGGGAGAACGCCGCATGACCGCCTACCTCGGTTTTGTACCCAGCGAATCGCTGCAAAATGACATCCGCACCTTGCTGGGCAATCTGGACCGCAAGGTTTCCGATCCGCAATTCCACCTGGCCAATGGCATCGCCAGCAAGATGACGGACGAAATCATCGACAACCTGTTGCTGAACATGGTCAACAACATGGGCAGCGGCGAAAGCAGCAACATGATCAACTTCCTCGGCAGCTTCCTGAAGAAGACCATGCATGTGATGCTGAAGATGATGCTGGGCAAGGCCAAGAACGACGAAGTCGCCAAGCGCGCCGTCTTCATCCGGGCCCGCTTCCTGAACCTGCCGAATGACACCCCGCGCCTGGGCTTCCCCCTGCCGCATGACCTGTATGACGAGTTCCAGAAGCATTTTGCTGCCGTGGATGAAGGGCAGGGCCGCGAGCACATCGAAGGTATCGTCGCCGCGATGATGCGCTTCTCCGACCTGTCGCTGGTGCACTACTTCGATGAATTCGTCGCCACCCTCGATCTGGGCATGATCCTGCGCAAGACCACCGAAATGACCCGTTCCGCCCTGCACAAGGAACTGCACTCGGTGTTGCCGAAAATGGTGCGCAGCCTGAAGAACGAAGAGCTGAAGCATCTGGCCGACTACCTGCGCGGCATGCTGGTCGAGCGTTAAGGAGCGGTCATGACCACGTATTACGCGATTCCCTGTCCGGACAAGCTCCGCGACAATTTTGCCCGGCTGATCGACCATCTGGATCAGGGAACGCGTGATCCGCTGGCGCCTCTTCTGATTGACGTCGCCAATGACTATACCGACGTCATCGTGCAGGTGATGGTGCTGGGCAACAGCGAGATGATGCCGCCCGGCAGCATGGCGCGAAAGGTGCTGGAAGGGGTGGCCTCGATCATCAAGGGCACCTCGCACACCATGAACCGCCAGGTGCTGCACAAGATGTCGAATGCCGACATGACGCCCGTGGCGAACCAGATCCGCAACCGCCGCCTGGAAGCGGGGGACCGCACCTACATCAGTTTCCCGTTGCCGGATGACCTTGCGGCTACTTACCGCCGCTGTTTTGCCGCCATCCGTGCCGGCGACCTGTCAGTGCAGCGCGATTTCACCGAAGCCGTGCTGCGCTTTTCACGGCTGGCCCACCAGCATTTCTATGTGGAATCCATGCACTCCCTGAAACTGGGGATGATTGCCCGCAAGCTGGTGGATATTGGCGGCGCGGGTATTGAAAAGGCCTCCGAAGCCGCCATCCGCAAGCTGGTTCCGGCGCTGAATGCCGAGGAACTGCTGGGCTTTGTGGATTATCTGGAACCGCTGTATCTCGACGTTGCGTGAAATCCCTTAATCCGGTTCCCGGATTATCCTGGGCCACCTGTCGCTGACATGGCGATAGGCGGCCGGAGTATCATCGGTCACCACATAAACCCGCTGCTCTCCATTCACGGTCGCCACCAGCCCCTGCAGATATTCTCCGGCCTCCAGTTTTGCCCAGAAGGGCTTGTTGACGGCATTGCGTTCCATGTAACGCCTGACCGCCAGTTTGACCGGAACAGGCTGATAGCGGTCCCATTTACCGGCGCGGATGCTGTCCAGCCGCGCGCAAGGCCCGGCCACCCAGACCGATGGCACGCCATGCCTTTCCCCCCAGCGGAGCCATCGCAAGCCGCCGTCACGCAGCAGAACCGGCAGGGAATCATGGTCGCCGAAGGCAATAATCCGCTCATCCGTCTCAACCGCCGAGCACATCCGATCTCTCCGGCCTGTACATTTTCCCGGACCAAAAACCGGGAGCAAAACGATCGTGCCAATATATTCGGGCCATAATATATCGGAATCCCGTCAGGAAATAAGACCTAATAATCGGGCCAAACCGACAAGCCGCTTTCGGCGTTGACATTTTATCCTTATAATCGCCAAACCCGTCACAAATCATATTCAGGATTTCTCCATGAATCGTGAAACTCCGTCCCCTTTTGGCCTTGAAGAACTCACTTTCCAGGAATTGCAGGACATTATTGTCGAAGCCCGGCAAATGATTGAATTGAAAAAGCAGGCGGAAATCCGCAAGGCCTATATTGATGTCCTGCAAATCGCCTCCCGCGTTGGTCTGGGTATCGACGAATTGATTGAGTGGGGACGCAAGGATCATCGCAAGCGCGGCTCAAACAAATAAGTCAAACCAAAGAAGCTATCAGCCGCGAGGACAAAACAGGGACGTTTTGAGATTTGCCGCTAGGAGAGGGCACGAATCGGTGATGGTGCCTGGAGCCGGAATCGAACCGGCACGACGGTCACCCGTCGAGGGATTTTAAGTCCCTTGTGTCTACCGATTTCACCATCCAGGCGGGACAGTCAGGCGAGAATGAATTATGGAGGCTGGGACCGGATTCGAACCGGTGTACGCGGAGTTGCAGTCCGCTGCATGGCCTCTTTGCTACCCAGCCAAGAGACGCTGAATGATAGTAACGTCACTTTGTTCCGTCAAGGAAAAATCGTTTTTTCAACAATCAATTGCATAGGATTTGGCCCCTGACCGCGGGTTATGCGACAATCCGCGCCCATTGCCGAAACCGTTTGTCATTCAGGAAACTCCCCATGTCCCCACTCATTCTTGACGGAAAGAAACTGGCCGCCCTGGTCGAACAGGATCTGTCGGCCCGCGTGACCGCGCTGAAGACGCGCACCGGCCGCACGCCCATTCTCGCCACCATTCTGGTGGGCGATGATCCCGCCTCCGCCACCTACGTCAAGATGAAGGGTAATGCCTGCCGCCGCGTCGGCATGGACTCGCTGTCCGTGGTCATGCCGTCCACGACCACGACCGAGGAATTGCTGGCCCGCATCCAAGAGCTGAATGACGACCCCCTGGTCCAGGGCATCCTGCTGCAGCATCCGGTGCCGCACCAGATTGATGAACGCCTCTGTTTCGACGCCATTTCCATCGAAAAGGATGTGGACGGCGTGACCTGCCTCGGCTTCGGACGCATGAGCATGGGCGAGCCCGCCTATGGTTCGGCGACTCCGCAGGGCATCATGACCATCCTCAAGCACTACGGCATCGAAATGTCCGGTAAACATGCCGTTGTGGTAGGTCGCAGTCCCATTCTCGGCAAGCCCATGGCGCTGATGCTTCTGGCCGCCGACGCCACCGTTACCGTATGCCATTCACGCACCCGCAACCTGGCGGATCACATCCGTCAGGCGGATATCGTCGTTGGTGCGGTCGGCAAGCCGGAGTTCATCCGGGCGGAATGGATCAAGGATGGCGCGGTGGTGGTGGACGCCGGTTATCATCCCGGCGGCGTCGGTGACATACAGCTGTCCGGCCTGGGCGACCGCATCAGCGCCTATACACCCGTGCCCGGCGGCGTCGGTCCCATGACCATTGCCACGCTGATGACCCAAACAGTCATGGCTGCGGAAAAGCAGTGGCAATAACCCACCGCCGAGCACGGCCATAAAAAACGGGAGCCAAGGCTCCCGTTTTTTATGGCATCGACAAACCGACCGTATCAGCTCCAGAAGTAACTGCCCGAACGGCGGATGATGTTGTCGGCAATATAATGGGCCATCGCCGCTACGGTCAGCAGCGGGTGCTGCACGACAATCGACGGCAGGATGCTGGCGTCCGAGACGAACAGGCCGCTGATCTCGTAAGTTTCGCCATAGGGATCGACAATGGCCTGGGCGCGGTCGGCGCCCATGCGGCAGCTGCCCTGGGCGTTCAGCGACAGCAGTCGCATCGAGAAAATCCCCAGCGAACCGTAATCAATGGCGTCCACCACCTGGTCCAGTTCCTCCAGAGAGGTCGCCTGGATACGCTGGTAGGTCGGCATATAGACGCGCTCCGCGCCGGCGGCGAAGAAGATGCGCCCGGCGCGCTTCAGTCCGATCTTGAACTGCTCGAACTCATCGCGGGTCATGTTCCACTCGATACGACGCGAGCCGCCGCGCACCGGACCGCTCCAGTGCACAAAGCCGTGGTTGCTGTCCGGCACCAGGATGTTCAGCGCCGACAGGTACTTGAACTCCTCGATGAAGCGGATGTGGTCCACGCCCATCGACAGTTCGTTCTGCGCCATCAGCTGCACCGGCGCGGCCAGACCGGATTCCATCAGCATCCGGCCTTCTTCCTCGGAGAGGAACTCGTCCACATGCATGCCGGCGAAAGCGCCGCGGAAGCCATAGACCGGCACCGGGAACTTGCCCAGCACCACCACGACCGGGTGCAGGGCCAGATTGCGGCCCAACTGGTTGCTCTTGTTCGGCAGGCCGCTGCGCTGCAGCAGCAGCGGCGTCTGGATGGCCCCGGCGGCGGAGACCACCAGCTGCGCATTGACCTTGATATTGCAAACGATATCGTTGCTTTCCGGATCGCGCACCACGCCGGTCACGCCCATGGCGCGGCCGTTGCGCACGATCACCTGCTCAACATAAGTATCGGCGAAGAGGCGCGCCCCGGCGGCAATGGCCCAAGGCAGGTAGCTGACCTGCATCGAGGTCTTGCGGTCGGAAGGGCAACCCGCCAGGCAATGGCCGGTAAGGGCGCATTGCTTCACGTTGCGCGACTGCGGGCGCCAGGACCAGCCCAGCGCTTCGCAACCGCGAATAATGGTGTTGGCGGTGTCGTTGATTTCGTGGGGTTCGTTCAGGTGGACATGCAGGCGCTTTTCCACCTTTTCATAATATTTGGCCAGATTTTCGGGCGAAACGCCGGGAATACCGTGCTTGGTGGCCCATTCCTGCAGCACGTAATCCGGTGCGCGCGTGGCGATGGCCGCCGAGATGACCGAGGAGCCGCCAACGCAATTGCCTTCCAGCACCACCATGTCGCCGATGGTGTTGGTCTGGGTGCCGACGTCCTTGTAGAGATTCTCCAGGGACCAGGCCATATCTTCGGTGAACTGGCTGCTGGGAATGTAGCGCCCGGCTTCCAGGATCACCACGCTCTTGCCGCTGGCCGCCAGCTCATGGGCGATGACAGCGCCGCCGGTTCCGGAACCGACCACCACCACGTCAACGTTCAGCACGATATCGTCGCTGGTGCGCAGGTCGCGGGCCTGGGTAACGCTCAGGCCTTCTTTGGGCATCTCTTTATAAATCATATTATTCCGGTTCCTTCTTGAGCGGGACCATTAAACGTTCAGATCGATTTCGGTTTCCAGGGGCAACGGCAGGTTGCCGAGACGGCGGATACCCCATTTGGCGGAGACCGGACCATCATAATCCAGGGCTTCCCAAGTGCGGGGGTCGCGCCAGTAGGCGATCCCCATCAGGGTTTTCATGGAAACCACCAGGCCGCCCTGGAAGGAAATACCGGATTGCCAGGCGCGGATCTGGTTCAGCGCCTGTTCGTCATTCAGGCTGGAAAAACGGCGGAGCTTGTAGAGGGTGGCGTATTCCAGGGTTCGCGCCCCCAGCGAAAGCAGGAATCGGGTATCCCCGTTCAGACGGCCGACCATGCGGTCAAGATTCTCCATCACCGGCACCTGGGTCGTGCTCGGCAGGCCATCAAAGCGCTGGGTCGGCAGGAAAATGGTGCGCAGCCGGTCGAAAACGCGGTACTCGAGCAGACTGAGATGGCGAATGCCGATTGGCAGGGCATCGTCGGCGAGCGCGCGAACGGGCAAGGTCAGGGCGGAGGCCGCGGTTGTACCGATGACCAGACCGGAGGTCAGGAATCGGCGTCTGGAGAGACTGGCCAGCTGGTTTTCCAACTGGGCAAGCGCGGGATCTTGCTGCGACATGGTCATCCTCGACAATTTGGGGCTGCCGGGAGGCAGTAAATTTCTAGTTATTCAAGCCGGGTTTCCAAGTCTAGCCCAAACTCTTCAACTATTTAAGCCTTGCGCCGCGTTTTAGCCGCCGTTTCTGTCGTCTTTCGGTTGCCGCGCTTGCTGCAGGCTTACCGGGAATGCCTCAAGGTTGCCGGAGTTGACCGTGACCTGGGGGAAGGGGATTTCGATCCCGTGCTCGTCAAAGGCGCGCTTGATCGCTTCCTGCAACGAGTCCCGCACATCGGAATGGCTTTCCTTGCGCGTCCACACCGTGAACTGCAGATCAATCGACGAGGGCGCGAAGGCCTGCATGGTGACTTGCGCCAGGGGCTCGTCCAGCACCAGCGGATGACGGTCGGCGAGATCAAGCAACACCCTGCGCACCTTGCCGATATCCTCCTTGTACGCCACGCCCACGGTAATCCCGATCCGGCGAATGGCGAAACGGGTCAAGTTGCGCACCTCCGATTTGATCAGCTGTTCGTTGGGTATCCGCACATAAACGTTATCCGGGGTGCGCAGTTTCACCGACAGCAGGTCAATCGACATGACCTCGCCCTGTGTCGTACCAACCTGAATCGTATCGCCCACCGTGAAAGAACTCTCGCCGATCAGGAACAAACCGCTGATCAGGTTGGAGGCGGAAGTCTGCGAGGCAAAACCGATCGCCACGGTAAAAACCCCGGCAGCGCCAAGCAGAACACTGATCTTGAACCCCATCTCGTGAAGGGCGGAAATGGCGAACAGCAGGAACAGGAAATAGAAAATGGCCCGGCGCCAGACAAGTAACTGGTGCGCGCTCAGGCGGTAGCGCATGGCGCGGATGAAGGCGCTGGTCGCCAGCCAGGCCAGCACATAACCGAACACCAGCAGGATGCCGCCAATAATGAAACCCTCGGTGCGATCACTGACAGGCAGGTTGATAAGGCGGTCGAGAAAGCTTTCTTTGGCGGCCATGACGCTTTAATCCAGAAAGTGTTCAAACATGCGGGAAAGGGTGTCTTCATCATGCTCGCGGGCGCGACTGAGCAGACGGACGACGCCGGCGGCGGCATGCATGCGCGGATCAATGCGCACGCGCGGTTGCCGCGAACCGGGCTGACGGTCGACCAGCAAGCCATGGGTCCAGAGCCGGCCGTCCGGCGCGCCGAACAGGTCCAGCGAGGGCACCGGCATGCACAGCCGTTCCACCTGCATGGTGTCCGGCGAATCATTCGAGATCGCCACCGGCGTCACCGCACGGAACGGCCGCAGCGGCAGGGCGGAGAGATCGGTGCGGCCGAAAACCTTGGTTCCGTAGCAAAGGCGGCCCTGGGCCGGGGAAGTCCCGAACCAGGTATCGCTGGGCCGGATCACCGGCACATCCATCAACGGCGAATCCAGCCCTTCCACCCGCACCTGCGCCCAGACCGGCGTGCTGACAAACAGCGTGGCCGACTGCCCGGCGGGAATATACAGCGGCGTCACCGGCTTGATCACCACCGAGCGGTCGGCCAGCGCGGGCATGACCCGCAGTTTTTCGCCGGTCCGGTTGAAGAGGAAGCGGCTGGGGGCTGCATTCTCGGGAGCGGCGAGGGAGGGGTGGAGCAGTTCCCAGTCCTGGACATCCTCATGCTGGAAAGGACTGCGCGAGGTCTCCAGAACCCACTCCCGCTCGTGCCGGCTCAGTCGCACATCAAGGCCGGCCAGACGCCACATGCGGCCTTCGCCGGGTTCAAACCCGAACTCACCCCACCAGAACAATGGTTCCACGCCTTCATACTCTTGGCTGTTTGCCGCCAAGACTACGCAAGCCCCTCGAAAAAACAAGGCTGATTGCTCTTTCCATCAACAAAAAGCCACCATGCGCGGATTGAGGATAACGGTATTCATCCAGTATGCTTGACCATTGCACACATGCCGTAAAACTACGAGAACAGCGCCATGTCCCGCCAGGGTCAATTACCCTACAGTTTCGCCAAACGCCACGGTGTCCTGCTGGTCACCCAGTCCGATCAGCCGCCAACCCTGCTGGTCCGCGATGACGCGCGCCCTTCCAGCCTGATGGAAGTCCGACGGGCGATGGGAACGGCTTTCACCTACGAAACCGTCAGCGCCAACGACTTCAACACCCGTCTGGCGGGCGCCTATCAGGGCGACGGCGGCGAATCGCAGCAGGTGGCCGCTGGCCTGGAAGATCACCCCGATCTGGAAAGCCTGGCGGAGTCGGTGCCGGAAACCGAGGACCTGATGGAACAGGAAGATGATGCGCCCATCATCCGCCTGATCAACGCCATGCTCAGCGAGGCCATCCGCCTCAATGCCTCCGACATCCATGTCGAATCCTTCGAGAAAAGGCTGTCCGTGCGCATGCGCGTCGACGGCCAGCTGCGGGAAATCGTGCAGCCTCGCCGGGAGCTCGCGCCTCTGTTGGTCTCACGGATCAAGGTCATGGCGCGGCTGGATATCGCCGAGAAGCGCATTCCGCAGGATGGCCGCATTTCCCTGCGCCTCGCCGGCCGCGAGGTCGATGTCCGGGTCTCGACCATGCCTGCCAGTCATGGTGAACGCGTCGTCATGCGTCTGCTCGACAAGCAGGCGGGACGTCTCGATATCGGTCATCTCGGCCTGCTTGGCCACGACCACAAGCGCCTGCGCGAACTGATCTACAAGCCCCACGGCATCATCCTGGTCACGGGTCCCACCGGCTCCGGCAAAACCACGACCCTGTACGCCGCGCTGACCGAACTCAATGACCAGACCCGCAACATCCTGACCGTCGAAGACCCGATCGAATACCAGCTGGAAGGCATCGGCCAGACCCAGGTCAACACCAAGGTCGACATGACTTTCGCCCGCGGCCTGCGCGCCATGCTGCGTCAGGATCCGGACGTGGTGATGGTGGGTGAAATCCGCGATATCGAGACCGCCGAAATTGCCGTCCAGGCCTCGCTGACCGGTCACCTGGTGCTGTCGACCCTGCACACCAACTCCGCTGTCGGCGCGGTGACCCGCTTGCAGGACATGGGCATTGAGCCTTTCCTGCTGTCCTCATCGCTGCTGGGTGCGCTGGCGCAGCGCCTTGTGCGGGTGTTGTGCACGCATTGCCGCCAGGCGGTCACCGCCGATGCCGAGGAATGCACGCTGATGGGCATGAACCCCCTGCATCCGCCCACCATCTACCGCGCGGTCGGCTGTGAAAAATGTAATTTCAGCGGCTATCGCGGCCGTGTCGGCATCTATGAACTGATGGTGGTGGATGACACCATGCGCCGCCTGATCCACAGCAATGCGGGTGAGCACGAACTCGAAGCCCACGCCCGCACCATGGGGCCCAGCATCCGCGCCGACGGCCTGCGCAAGGCCGTCATGGGCGTCACGACGCTGGAAGAAGTCCTGCGCGCCACCCGTGAAGGATAAGCCGCGATGCCAGCCTTCGATTATGTAGCGGTAGACCCCCAGGGACGTCGGCAGAAAGGTGTGCTGGACGGCGACAGCGCCCGCCAGATCCGCCAGCAATTGCGCGACCGGGGGTTGCTGCCGGTTTCGGTTGATCCGGCCGCCAGCGAGCAGACCCGTGAGGAAAAGACCGGCATCATGCAGTCCCGCCGCGGACTGGGCGCCTACGAACTGGCCCTTGTGACCCGCCAGATGGCGACGCTGATCCAGGCCGGCATCCCGCTGGAGGAAACCCTCAAGGCCGTGGCCCGCCAGACCGAAAAGCCGGTCACGCAAAGCCTGTTGCTCGCCGTGCGCGGCAAGGTGCTGGAAGGCTATCCGCTGGCGCAGAGCATGGCCGGTTTCCCGCGCGCCTTTCCCGACCTCTATCGCGCCACGGTGGCCGCCGGCGAAAAGTCCGGCCATCTCGACCTGGTGCTGCAACAATTGGCGGACTATACCGAAAACCGCTACAACACCCAGAAGCAGATCCAGGGCGCGATGATCTACCCGATCATCCTGACGACGCTCGCCATCCTGATCGTGGTCGGCCTGCTGAGCTACGTCGTGCCCGACATCGTCAAGGTGTTCAAGAATTCCCATCACGAGCTGCCGGCTCTGACGCGCGGCCTGATCGCCCTCAGCAACGGCGTCAAGAGCGCGGGTCCCTACCTGCTGGTGCTGATGTTCATCGGCGGCTGGCTTGGCAAGCGCTTCGTGGATACCGAAAAGGGCCGTTACGCGCTCGACCGCCTGCTGCTGAAGCTGCCTCTGGTCGGACGCATGGTGCGGGGCGCCAATGCGGCGCGTTTCGCCAGCACGCTCAGCATCCTCAGCAAGAGCGGCGTGCCGCTAGTCGAGGGGCTGCATATTTCGGCCGCCGTCAGCGGCAACTGGTTGATCCGTGATGCGATCAAGGACGCCGCCCTGAAAGTGACCGAAGGCGGCAGTCTCAGCCACTCCATCGAGAAATGCGGCTATTTCCCGCCGATGATGGTGCAGATGCTCCGCAGCGGCGAAACCGGCGGCGATCTCGACGAAATGCTCAGCCGGGCGGCAACCATGCAGGAGCGCGAACTTTCCTCGCTGATCACCACGCTGGTGGGGCTGTTCGAACCGATGATGCTGCTGGTCATGGCCGGCGTAGTGCTGATGATCGTACTCGCCATCATGCTGCCGATTGTCAGCATGAACAATCTGGTTCACTGACACCGTTTATTACCACTGACGTCGGAGCGCCAGGCGCGACCGATTGAATACCCGAGGTCTGATATGTCGATGCAACGCGGTTTTACGCTGATTGAAGTCATGGTGGTGGTGGTTATCTTGGGCATCCTCGCCGCCGTGATCGTGCCGAACGTGATCGGCAAGGATGAGCAGGCGCGCATCACCACCACCAAGTCGAGTCTGGCCAGCATCGCCAACGCGCTGGAAATGTACCGGCTGGACAACCACAAGTATCCCACCACCCAGGAAGGGCTGGACGCGCTGGTCAACAAACCGGCGTCAGCCAAGGTCTTTCCGGACGGCGGCTATCTGAAGGGCCTGCCCAGCGATGCCTGGGACAACCCCTTCCAGTATGTTTCCCCCGGCCAGGCTGGCCGCAAATACGACATCTACTCCTTCGGACCGGACGGGCAGGAAGGCGGGGAAGGCGAGAACGCCGACATCTATCACCAGTGATCCGGCGTTACATGGCCCCTGACCGCGAACCTCCGACCGGCATGCAGACTTCCCGGGGATTCACCCTGATTGAGGTCCTGCTGGTCGTGCTGCTGATCGGCGTGGTCAGCGGACTGGTGCTGATGGCGGCCAGCCCCTCCGATCCCGCCCGCCTGGTTGTGGGCGAGGCAGACCGGCTGGAGGAAGCTATCAGCCTGGCACAGGACACCGCCGTCAGCGACAATATCCAGTTTGGCCTGATCGCGACAGACGAGGGTTACGACTTCCTTGAATACGACGACGCCAGCCGCCAATGGCTGCCCAGCCGCAACGAGGCCTTCAGTTCCTACAAGTTGCCGGAAGAAATCTCCCTGACCATCACACCCGCTGAAAATCGCGCGGGCGGCCCGCAGCAGAACGGACAGGTTCCCTTGCGCGACAACGGCAAGAAAGACGCCCTCAAACCCCAGGTTCTGCTGCTCTCCAGCGGCGAGTCCACCGCCGCGCGCCTGAGCATCGGGGCGGACAAGGTTCCACCCGAGATCCTGAGCCTGGATGACATTGGCAACCTGAAGCGCAATCCCGATGAAGAAGCGGGGAACAAACCGTGAACCGTGACCGAGCCCGGGGCTTCACCCTGCTGGAAGTACTGGTCGCCCTCGCGGTGTTCGCCGTCGCTGCCGTTTCGCTGATGAGCGTCAGCGAATCACAGCTGACGCTGAGCCGCCAGATTGAAGAAAAGACCTTCGCCCACTGGGTGGCCATGAACCAGATCACGGAAATGCAGTTGCGGGAGGTCTGGCCGGAACCCGGAGAGGAACGCAGTCGCGCGCCCATGGCCGGGCGGCAATGGGACATCATCGTCAAGACCTCGCCCACCACGGCGGCGGCCATGCGCAGGGTGGAAGTTTCCGTCAGCGAGGCAACGGATGACACCGCCCATCCCATGCCGGTACTGACCAGCCTGACGGCTTTCCTGGAACGGCCGAAGCAGGGAGGAGGCTCCTGATGCCTGCCCTGCGCTCAAACCAAAAAGGCTTCACTCTGCTGGAGCTGCTGGTGGCCGTCGCCATCTTCGCCATGCTCGGCATCGGCAGTTACCAGCTGCTGGCCACAACCATCGCCACCCGTGACGCCGCACGTACCCACGACAGCGACCTCATCCGCCTGCAAAAGGTGTTTACCGTGCTGAACCGCGACATGGCGCAAGTTATCGCCCGTCCCGTGCGCAATGATTACGGCGACCCTGAAGCCGCCCTTATCCTCAAGAACAATACCCTGGAATTCTCCCGTCAGGGCTGGCCGAACCCCTTGCAATCCAGCCGTAGTGAATTGCAGCGGATCCGTTACGAGGTCAACACCAAGGGTGAACTCTGGCGGCTGGCCTGGTCACAGCTGGACCGCGAGCGTGGTATGGAGCCCGGTCGCAGCCTGCTGCTGGATAAGGTTCAGGGTCTGCAGATCCGCGTCATCGCCGGCAGCGGACAACAGGAAACCGATTGGCCGTCGCAACGGAATCAAGGCAACGCCAATAACGATGCCGCGCTCAGCGAAATGCCCTCCGGCGTCGAGCTGATCCTTAATCTGAAGCCCTGGGGGGAAATCCGCCGCGTATTCCTCCTCCCAGACACCCGCGAGGCTGAACCGAATGAACAGCCCTCGTAAGCGTCAATCAGGCGTGGCGCTGCTGACCGTGCTGCTGGTGGTGGCGATGGCCAGTATCCTGGCGGTGTCGATGATCAAGGCCCAGCAAGCGCTGCTGCAGCGTTCAGCCAGCGTTTTCACCCAGGATCAGGCCTATCTCTATACCTTGGGCGCGGAAACGCTGGCCCGCACCGTACTGCAATCGGACAGCGACAACGACAAGCAGGACGGACAGGCCCAGGATACGCTCGGTGAAGACTGGGCGCGCAAGGTTCCGCCTTTTCCGGTCGAAGGAGGAGCTGTGCAGGCCCGGCTCGAAGACCTGCAGGGGCGCTTCAACCTCAATTCGCTGTGGCAGGATAATCAGGTCAACATGGCTGCCTACCGTGTCTACCAGCGCCTGCTGGAGCAGGTGGGTGTGTCGGGCGGGCTGGTTTCACCGGTGATTGACTGGCTGGACCCGGACAGCCTGCCGTATGACAGCGAAGGCGCGGAAGAAGACTGGTACTTGCGCCTGAAGCCCGCTTACCGCAACGCCAACCGGCCCTTTGCCAGCGTCTCCGAGCTGTCGTTGCTGCGGGGCTATACTCCGGAAATCGTACAGAAAATCGCGCCTTATGTCTGCGCGCTGCCGGTGGCCACGGCCATCAACGTCAATACCGCATCCCCGATGCTGATGGCGTCATTAAGTGATAGTATCAGCTTCAATATGGCCAAGGAGATGGTCAAGGAACGCGCCGGCAAGGGTTACGGCTCTGTAGACGCCTTCCTGCAGCAGCCCGGCTTCAGCGGCATGTCCGCGGATGACCGTCAGGCCCTGGCCAAGCTGCTGGATGTTCGCTCGCGTTTTTTTGAAGTTCGCGCCGAAGCCGAGATTGACGGCAAGCGGCGTGTTTTGTCAGCCCGGCTGATGCGTTCCGACAATGCGATCAAGACGCTTGACCGGGACTGGAGCCGGCAATGGAATTTGGCTACACCCACCGAAACATCCGACAAGAAAGATAATCCGTGATGGAAACCCTATTTATCCGCATCGCCTCCCTGGGCGGCCGTTGGCAGGGCTGGCTGCAAAAGCCCGCCGGCATTGTACCGCTGACCGAATCCGATCTTGAATCCCTGATGGCGGGCAGCGCCGATGGCAAGCAAGTCGTGCTGCTGGTTCCGACCACAGCCGTACTGATGGCTCCATTGCCCGTTTCGCGGCAACAGTTGCGGCAGATCGGTGAGGAAGAAGTACTGTACATGCTGGAAGACCAGACACTGACGCCGGTGGAGAAACTGCACGGGGTGTTCCATCCGGTCAATGACAACCAGATCCAGATTGCCGCCATCGACCAGCAGCAGCTGCAGTCGCTGCTGGAACCGTTCAAGGCCGCCAACTGCCGGCTGACGGCCGCCATCCCCGACATCTTCCTGGTCCCGGAAAATCCCGGCGGCTGGTCGCTGGCCGTGGACGCCCTGGATTGCTGGGTCCGGTTCTCGGCCCACAATGGCATGCGCCTGGAAGCGGTCAACGCACTCAGCCTGCTTCAGGCGGCCTGGCAGGAAGCCTCTCCCGGCAGCCTGCGCGTCTACGGCGACCTTCCACAGGAAATCAGCGACTGGTTGGCCGCGCGCGGCGAAGAGATCACTGTCGAGCACTTGCCGCAACTGGAGTGGACGGAAGAATTCAGTCGCCTGGGCAACCGCCACCCCTTCAATTTCCTGCAAGGGGACCATGCGGTCAAGACGTCCAGTTCGCTGTCAGGCCACTGGCGCTACGCCGCCATTTTCCTGGCGGTGGCGCTGGCCGTGCAACTGGCCTATGACGGTCTGCGCCTGATGCATTTCAAGAAGCAGGCGCTGGCCAGCAAGAATGAAGCCATCCAGCTTTACCAGAGCTGGTTCCCGGAAGAACAGCGCATTGTCAATCTGCGCCGCCAGGCGGAAGCGCGACTGGCGGAGAAGCAAAGTCGCGGCGCCGGATTTATGCCGCTGATGACCCGTGTCGGTCAGGTACTTAATCAGGGCAGCTGGCAAACACGGCGGATCGACTTCGACGACAACGGCCTGTTGCTGGAGGTGGATGCGCTCAGCCTCAGCGAACTCGACCAGCTGCGCCAGCAACTGAACGGGCAGGGGGTCAACAGCGAAACCCTGAGCGCCAACAGCCAGGGCAGCGGCATCCGCGGCCGCCTGCGCATCAGCGAGAACTCCTGACATGCTCAATGACATCCGGAAATACCTCGACGCGCTGTCACCGCGTGACCGCATGGCGCTGATCGCCCTGGTTGCGTTCAGCGTTGCCTCACTGATCGGTCTGGGTTCCCTGAAGCTGCATCGCGCCGCCGACAAGGCGGAGCAGCAGGCTGCCCAGGAGCGCGCCACGCTGACCTGGCTACAGGGAATCGGACCGCAGATTTCCGGGGGTTCCCTCGGGGACAGCAGCCTGTCGGTACTGGACATGGTCAGCAGCGCCGCTGCGGGTCAGGGCATTACCATGCAGCGTTTCGAACCGGATGGAAACCGGGTCCGCGTCTGGCTCGACAATGCCGACTTCGCCAAGGTGGCGTCCTGGATGGACCTGCTGGAAAGACAAGGCGTGAAATCCCAGGAAGTCCATTTCGAGCAGTCGGAAAAAGGCCTGAGCGTCAGGCTGGTTTTCGGACGCTAAACAAAGGGCGGTAGGTGATGGCTCCGGTCAAACCGCGAGCCGTTCCGCATCCGCCCTGGGAATCGCGGCCCAGAATCCGCCATGCTGCACCATAATGGCGTCCAGACCCTCTTTAAGCACCAGTGCGATCACGTCCTTGCCTTTCATCCCCACGGCAAACATATCCGGCTTCGCAGCCTTCACATCCGCCTCATCGCAAAACACCACCAGACCGCGCGAACCGTCCTGAGCCTGCGCCACCATCAGCGGCAGGCGGTAATCCCGATCCGCCTGACCCGAGGCCTTGAGCCAGTCCTCCGGCAGCATCGGGGTCGCAAAATAGACCAGCGACTGGGGAAAAACCGCATAAAAGGCTTCACGCATCCCTTGGCCGGGCGAACTTTGCATCAGGGCGAGGATATCTTTCAGGCTGTTGTCGACTTGCTTGACCACGGTATTCATAAGGGTTTTCCCGATTGGACTGAACGCAGACGCTAAACCCGATCGGGAAGCCGCGTCAATGCAAACCATGCCCGAATCCGCCCGGTATCCCTTCATTAAGCTGTCACCATGCTGTCATGGCATGTTCATTGCTTGATTTTTAAATGAGCCTGCGAACCCAAACGGAGAAAGATCGTGGAATTTGTCGAATGGCGTGATGAACAACTGAATGATGAACTGATTCTGGCGGATGACAGCGACTATTACCTGGATGACGCGATCGAACTGTAAGCAGGGCCAAGATGCCCCGGGCCAGAGTCTGCCGCAGCGCCCGGAAAGCGAATGAAACGCGAACCCTATGTTTAGGTTCAGGCTCTTGTCTATCCCGGAAGTTGCGGATATTGTCGGACAACCCTAACAAGCGCTTGCTGAGGTTTTCCATGTCCCATTTTCCGCATCTGTTGCAGCCCCTGGACTTGGGCTTTGTGACTCTGCCCAACCGTGTGATCATGGGATCCATGCACACCGGCCTTGAGGAATTCCCTCCGGAACGGCAAGCCGCCTTCTTTGCCCGCCGCGCCGAAGGCGGCGTCGGACTGATCATTACCGGCGGCATCGGCACTTCCGAGACCGGCGTGCTGGGCCCGGGCATGTGCAAGCTGACCAACGAGGACGAAGCCCGCAAGCACAGCGTCATCACCAAGGCCGTGCATGACGCGGGCGGCCGCATCTGCATGCAGACGCTGCATGCCGGCCGCCAGTCCTACCATCCCCTGAACGTATCGCCGTCGGGCAAGCGCTCGCCGATTTATCCCTTTCCGCCGCAACCGATGACGGTGGAGATGATCGAACAGGAACTGGAAAGCTGGGTGAACTCCGCCGCACTGGCGCAGCATGCCGGCTATGACGGCATCGAGATCATGGGAT
>DASUIL010000328.1:0-2578 GCA_036273075.1 Fluviicoccus sp.
CCACCAACCCGATCAAGGTGCCCCTGCCCTCCGGTGATGCCCTGGGTACCGGCTATCTCGATGTCCGTCGCACCAAGAAGGACTGGGACCGCTCTACCGCCGACGCCGGCAAGATCAACACCTACCGCAACCACAACACCCACTGGTGGGACGGCTCGCAACTGTACGGCAGCAGCAAGGCCCAGAGCGACAAGATCCGTTCCTTTGTCGATGGCAAGCTGAAGGTCAACAGCGACGGCACCCTGCCCGCCGACCTGCTGTCCGGCAAGCCGGTCACCGGCTTCAACGAAAACTGGTGGGTCGGCCTGAGCATGCTGCACCAGCTGTTCACCAAGGAACACAACGCCATTGCCGCCATGCTGAAGCAGAAATACCCGACCCAGAGCGACCAGTGGCTGTATGACAAGGCGCGCCTGATCAACGCCGCGCTGATGGCGAAGATCCATACCGTGGAATGGACCCCGGCGCTGATCGCCAACCCGGTGACCGAACGCGCCATGTACGCCAACTGGTGGGGCCTGATCGGCGACCGCTCCGGCCGCGACAAGTATCAGGCTGAAGTGCGGGCGATGAAGGAAGACCTGGCCAAGACCGACTCCTTCCTGAAGTCCATTCTCGGTTTCAATCCGGCGCTGTCCGACGGTTACGGCTCGTCCTTCCTGGATCACGCGCTGGCCGGGCTGGTCGGTTCCGCCTCGTCCGACAACGCCGGTGTTCCCTACACGCTGACGGAAGAATTCGTCGCCGTCTACCGCATGCACCCGCTGATGCGCGACAAGGTGGATATCTACGACATCGGCTCCAACGACGTGGCCAGGTCGGTGGCCCTGCCGGACACCCGTGACCGCAACGCCGAAAGCCTGCTGGCCGGGGAAAAGGCCGACCGCCTGTGGTACTCCTTCGGCATCACCCACCCGGGCGCGCTGACGCTGAACAACTACCCGAACTTCCTGCGCAACCTCTCGGTGCCGCTGGTGGGCAATATCGACCTGGCCACCACCGACATCCTGCGCGACCGGGAACGCGGCGTGCCCCGCTATAACCAGTTCCGCCGCCAGATCGGGCTGAACCCCATCACCAAGTTTGAAGACCTGACCAATGACGCAGCAACGCTGGCCAAGCTGAAGACGCTGTACGGCAACGACATCGAGAAGATTGACACGCTGGTCGGCATGCTGGCGGAAACCACCCGTCCCGAAGGGTTCGCCTTTGGCGAGACCGCCTTCCAGATCTTCATCCTGAACGCCTCGCGCCGCCTGATGACCGACCGCTTCTATACCAGCGACTACCGGCCGGAGGTGTACACGCCGGAAGGCATGAACTGGGTCGAAAACACCACCATGGTCGATGTGCTGAAGCGCCACAACCCGTCGCTGGCGACCAGCCTGGCCGGGATGGACAACGCCTTCAAGCCCTGGGGCCTGAACATGCCCGCCGACTACGAGAAATGGTCCGCCGCGACCAAGGCCGAGCACCTGTGGATCAACGGCGCCAAGCGCACCCAGTACAAGACCACCATGCCGACCCTGAAGAAGGTGGATACCACCGGCCTGATCAGCTCCATCCTGTGGAAGAAGGTGCAGACGCGCAGCGACGTGGCCCCGGTGGGTTACTCGAAGCCGATCCATCCCTACGGCGCGATGGCGAAGGTGAAGTTCATCCCGACAGCGGGCAACAGCTATACCGGCCTGTTCCGGGGCGCGGACCACGGCCTGCTGCGGCTTTCCGTCACCGAGAACCCGGCGGAAGGGGCCTTCCAGCCCGGTCTGGCGCTGAAGCTGTTTGTCGACGGCAAGCCGTCCGAGAACGTCTCGGCGCTGTACACCCTGGCCGGTCAGGGCATGAACCACAACATCTTCGCCAACGAACTGTCGAACTACGTGTCGCCGGACATCAACAACGCCGCCAGCACCATCCTGTTCTCGGCCGTCAGCACCAAGCCAACGCTGGTGGTGATGAACGACATGGCGAAGGTGACGCAGGCCGGTGCGGCGGTGACCACGCCGAAAGCGCCGACACAGATCTACTTTGTGCCGCGCGCCGACGTGAAGAGCAAGTTCGCGACCGCCGCCCATGACTTCCGCTATGACCTGGCCACGCTGGGTGCGGGCTGGAAACTCTACGACGTGTACGCCACGTCCATGGAAATCCAGACCTCGGTCTTTCCGTCCACCAATGCGGCCTATGCCGCGCAACGGCGCGCCAGCGCCGTCAAGATCGGCGAACTGGAGCTGACCTCGCCGATGATCGTGTCCGCCTTCGGCGATGAAGGCGTGTTCTTCAAGCACCAGCGGGTGGAGGACAAATAACGCGGCAACCGGCTATGCCAGCGTCAGGGCCGGAAACTCCTGACGCTGCGCCCGCCGGAGCAGTTCGGATGACGGATCGGCCTGGCCTTCGGCGGCCAATCCGCCCAGCCGGCACAGGCTGGCGACCAATCCGAGGCAACACAACAAGCGCCGACCGGCTACCCGGGCCGGCGCTTTCATATTCTCCTCCAGCACCGCCAGCGCCGCCGTGCGGTTGCCCACCTGCAATTTCCCGAAAATGTTCTGCAAATGCCATTTGACCGTGGACA
>DASUIL010000329.1:0-2435 GCA_036273075.1 Fluviicoccus sp.
CAAACCCCGATTCACCCTTTTACTGACCGCACTGCTGACGGCCGCCGCCGCGTCCGCCCATGACCTCGCCTTCGACAACGACCCGCAGGCCGCCCGGCTCAGCATCAGCGTCAAGACGGTGAACACCGCATCCGGCGTGCGCGTCGACCGCGTATTCCGCGACGGTCTCGGCCGCGAGGCGCACCTGCGCGGCTGGAACGTGTCCGGCGCGGCCAAGCACGTCGAAACCGGCTTCAAGCCCTTCCGCACCACCGCCGACGCCGCCGACACCTTTGACACCATGGGCGAAGCCACCGGTTCGAACGTGGTGCGCCTGCTGTTTGCCTGGGAGGGGGTCAATCCCGCCGCCGGGCAGATCAACACCGCCTATCTGCAGCAGATGGTGGCGCAGATGCGCGAGGCCATCCGCAACCGCATGTACGTGCTGGTCGACTTCCACCAGGATCTCTATTCCCGCCACTTCTTCAATACCGGCTCGTGGCACACCGGCAACGGCGCGCCGCGTTACGTGATCCGCAACGGCAATATCGGCAAGGAATACTGCGGCATCATCTGCGCCAGCTGGGCGCAGCACCAGCAGACCGATGCGCCGATGCGGCAGTCGATGAACGATTTCTGGACCAACACCACCGTCAACGGCACGGCGGTGCAGGATGCCTACCTGTGGCAGCTGGGGCAGACGCTGGCCTACCTCAAGTCGCAGCTGACGGCGGCCGAATTCAACTACGTGATCGGTCTCGACCCGTGGAACGAACCCTTTGACGGCGGCATGAATGGCCTGTCGGCCAAGGACTGGGAAAACAAATACCTGTGGGCCTTCCACCAGCGCGTGCGCTCGGTGATGGACAACAACGGCTGGAGCGACAAGCCCTCCTTTGCCGAGCTGCTGGTGTACTGGAACAGCAAGGTGCCCATCGTCGCCCCGGCCACCGGCGGCTTCAACCTGAGTCCGGCTCCCGGCGCGCGCTATGTCTTCAACGCCCATTTCTACGACCAGGAACGGCTGGGCACCAGCACGGCGGCGGTGAACAACGGCACCTATTTCAAGAATTTACAGGAAGTGCGCGATGTCTCGCGCTATTGGGGATCAGCCCCCTTCCTCAGTGAATTCGGCTTCCCGCTGGACGGCACCGGCGGCCGCGATCCGAACCGGGTGATGAACGCCGTGCATCAGGCCATGGAAGCGGGCGACGCCGCGCAATCGACCAAGAGCCGCTACCTTGACCCGTACACGCCGCTGATCTCCGGCACGCAATGGCACTGGGACACCTACTGGAACCGCCACGCCGAATACAAGAACTTCTCGAACACGCTGCAGACCGCTACCGATGCCTGGAACGGCGAGAATTTCTCGGCGATCGGGGTGGTGAACGGCGCGCTGAGTTACAACCTGAAGCCGGAAGTGGTGCAGCGCGCCTACCCGCGCCGGGTGCAGGGCGACATCATCAGCTTCACCGACAGCAACCGCGCCACCGACAAGGGCGGCAATGTCATGGCCTGGGCCAGCCTGCGTCCGCAGGGCAGCGGCCGCGAATACCTGCGCAACCATCGCTTCGCGCTGCTGGTGTGGCAAGGCCGCCGCAGCGAGGCCCCCACCGAGCTGTACCTGCCCGGCCTGCTGGACCCGGCCGGGTTGACGGTGGTGACGGAAAAGCAGATCCGGGTGCTGAGCCAGACCGACAGCGGCCTGACGCAGCTGGCGAACGAAGCGGTGCTGCTGGCCGACAACGCCCGCCGCAATCCAAACGCATCGGGCCGCCGCCTGCTGGTCTGGGATGACGCCGACAGCGACGAAACCGCCGACAGCTGGCATTATGCGCTGGTGTTCCGCCGCAACAACGGCGACAGCTGGACCAGCGTGCAGTTGCAGCAGCTGCAGGCCGACCTGAACCGGGCGGTGGTGCAGCAGAAACTGAGTCCGGTGTGGTTGACCGGAACCATGACGAACAGCGGCTATCCCGCGGATAATCCGCTATGACGGCACGGGCAGACGTACGACCGGCGTTGCGCTATAACGGCAGACGTCTGACCCGCCCCCTGACACAACAACAAACAGGGACCATGATGAATGCCCGGACCGGCGGACCCACCGCCCGACTGCCCCGCCCCGACCTGCTCGACCTGCTTGGCCGCAGCCGGGACTTTGCCCTGACGCTGCTGCTGGCGCCCGCCGGTTCCGGCAAGTCGACGCTGCTGGGGCAATGGGCGCAGCTGGAGCCCCGGCAACAGGCGCGGCTGAGCCTGAACCGCCGCGACAGCGATCCCCTGCATTTCCTGCAACGCCTGAACGACTGCCTGCGGCAGGTGCTGCCGGACTTCGTGCCGCTGTCCTGCAACGCGCTCAGCGCCGGTCTGGACCAGGCCGACCTGCTGGCGGCGTCACTGGTCGACTCGCTGGCCGCCTGCCCGGACGACCTCTATCTGCTGATCGACGA
>DASUIL010000330.1:0-7824 GCA_036273075.1 Fluviicoccus sp.
GTCCAAGTCGACGTCGAACGTTTCCGCATAATCGGCGGCAGAAAGGCGCACCAGCCAGGCGCCACGCTCTCTGACCGCTTCCATGCTGGGGAGTTGGTCGGTCTTGGCAATGCAGGCCGCGATAATGCGTTTCTCCGACAACGAGAGCCCATGCGCGCTTCTGGCCAGCGAATTGCTCATGTTGACTTGCATGTCACACAACATCCGGTCCTTGTCGAGCCGGATCATGTGTTGATATTTAGCCTGCATTGGTCACCTATTGGGACATACTTTCCGGTTGTATTCGGACAGCCTTCCGGTTATTCGGACACTTTTTCCGGTGTTCTATTGGGACATAGTTTCCGGTTATTGGTACTACGTTGTTTGAGTGTACCATTATGCTATTGGTACTCCGTTTGTCAAGTGTCCCAAAAGACGTCAACCGGAAAAAGTGTCCCAATACAACCGGAAAAAGTGTCCCAATAAACCGGAAAAAGTGTCCCAATCTCTATATAGATAAAACATGTAAAACAGAAAACCTTAAAACACTCATGGGCTGACGCCCTATTCGTACTGCTCCAGGCCCCCTGGAGGGGGCATAGAAAGACCCCCGCCCCTGCCGGGGCTGCGGGCCGCTGCGCATCGCTTACGCGACGCCCATCGTGACACTTTTTCAACACTCTTCGACAAATTTCCTCTTTTCAACGTCAATCCATGTTGCGAACGCGCAAAGTTTCCGCCGCGGAACGGTCGCGCAGACCTTCGGCGGGATACGGGGTGCCCCTGCGGGGCAGTCCTACCGGACCGGCCCCTACCGCCTCACCCGGCTGACGCCGGGCTCCGGGCCCCTGCGCGCCGTGGCGCCGGCCGAAACCCCGCGCCCTCTCGGGACGCGGCGGCCGCCTGGGCCGCTGGCCTGCGACTACCGATGTCTGTTTTGCAATATCCGCATGGGCCATGGGCGCTGCGTGACCAATGTTTTTAAAAGGGTTTTTATATTTTCGATTTTCAAAAATAACCGGCCGGATCGACCCCGCTTTAGCGGGGCTTGATTTGCGAAGCAAATTCGACCGGAGACAAGCGCCGTATGGCGCGCGTCAGGATATTCCGTTGGCTTGATTATTTTAGTTAACAGGCGCGAATGCTTTTGATTTTATCGTTTGGACGCGAAGAATTTTCTAAGCGGTGCCGGTTATTGATTTATTTGATCGTGCAGGCTGAATTGGAATCGGTCTTGATGCGGTTTCTGGAATTGACAGACGGGTCTGATGCGAATGCGATTGCTTTTTGTGCCGGCTGACGCGAAAAAGAGTACCCAGGAAAGTGTGGTATATTATGTTTTTAAATCGACTTTTCAGATTGAATTGAAATTCTAAATGAAATGAATTCCGCATTTTAAATACTTGGGTTTTTATCGATTGGAGTATTGAATTACATGCTGTGAATTCTCTGTTGGATTTGAATGTGTTTGTCATGGCATCGCTGACTGCGCAGGTTTTGAATTGTTTGATGGTTGTTGAAATGCGTGTTTTAAAATTCAACGGCCTTTTTATTGGTCGGCGTATTTCTCCGACTATAGTCCGGCAATTGGATTCCTGGAAAAATTCAGGAAAAAATAGAAGTGACGCGTCACGATTTATTGGCGCGGGCGGTTGATTGAATCGTGCATGGCCCTGGCGAAATAAAAGCACGGCCAGATCGGGATGCTGGATCGGGGATGACCTGGCGATTGAATGGAAAACGACCGGATTTATGGTTTTGTTTTCCGTTATGAGAATGAATTAGTGGATTTATCCTGTTTTCTATGCCGCCCTGGTGGGCCGAATAGAGGGTGCTGTGGGGCGTGGCGGGCCTTTCTCGGGCTTCCCGGGGGCCTTGGCGGGGTGGTGGCTGGGTGGCGATTTTGCCGCCAGGCGGGAACCGGATAATGCCGTGGCGGGTAAACCCGCTTAAAGGGTTAATCCGGGGCCAATTGGCTTTATGGCCATTAAAACGGCCCCGGAACGGGTAAAAGGCGGGGTTTTATGCCGACGATTGGCATATACGTGCCAAGTATTGGCATAAACTCGGGTTTTCGGCCCGGTTTTGGATCCCGGCGCCGGTTCCGCATGGTCCGGGTCCAGGCCGGCCGATTAGCCGCTTTTTCGAATCCCGGGTAAGGGGTTGATGCCGGCCAGGGTTTGAAGGCCCCTAAAGGCCTTTAAAACGGTTTTTACGGGGTGGGATTGGGGTCGGTGCCCGGCGAGGGTGTTTGTCGCCTCCTGGGGGCGCTGGTGCGGTCGGGGCGGCCTGGCCGCCGGCGGGGAAATGGCGAACTCGGCGGCAATGGGTTTGGAATGGGAAATTTTTATCGTTGGAAATGGCTGGCGGGGAGTGGGCCGGCGTGATGCGGAGCTGGTGGCGATGCAAGCAGGCGCCGCGCCTGCTTTTTTTTGTTTGGCGGGTTGCCGGGAAATGATGGCGGGGTGGTGGGCGCGATGAATTACAGGGATGAGCGCGTGAATGGATTTTATCGGGGCGCTTGAATGCAGGATCCGGCGTTTCCATGGCATTTCAAAGAGAATACACGGCATGGGAAATCGTCCGGCACATGCTATTCGTGCTGGTTTGAATTGATTGGCGCAATGGATGAAGCAGTTAAATAAAACTTTGCCGGGCTGAATCGGTGACGGGCGTGGCGCCG
Organism: Fluviicoccus sp.; assembly: GCA_036273075.1. Lineage (GTDB taxonomy): Bacteria > Pseudomonadota > Gammaproteobacteria > Pseudomonadales > Moraxellaceae > Fluviicoccus. The sequence goes on from DASUIL010000330.1 coordinate 2,663, forward strand.
CCTGGTCGAAGCCGAATGGATGACCGATGGCGGGGCTGGAAATGGCCGGATGGGTGGCTGGTTGAATGGCGAAAACGTTCCGTGCTTATCTTTGCGTGTCGTCAAAATGCCATCGACGGGTTTGTGCCGAATAACTTTTGCTGGTGTGGAGGGGAAAGGTAATGGTATGATGCTTTCACGGTGCTTGATTGGCTCCCGCTTCCGCCGACACCCCGGCAAAGAAATGGAAAGCGCGGTGGCGTAAAACAAAAACCGTCGCGCTTCCGGCCTCAAGTCAGTGGAACAGCAAATCCAACCGGCCTGCGGCAATTCAAATGGCGGCGCGGTCTTCGGAAAAAGCGGCAAGGTGGTGGTGAAGCAAGCCAAAACGGTGTCCGATAACCCGGCGGCAAGCGCGAATAACCCGCCAGGCGGTTGCCGGCAGAAGATTAAAATGCCAAGCCGGAAGAAATAAAAAGGCAAAGCAAACTGTGTGCCGGAATTAATAGCCGAAACACAGGGAAGAAATAAAAAGCAGTGGCTGGCAACATGGAATCGTTCCGGAAGAGTTGGAATTAATGTCCGGAAGGTTCGCGGATTTTTACAATGTTGACAGTTTTGAATCTACCTCCTGCCTCTGAATGAGAATAAGGCCGCTGTCCACGCGGACGACTCATTGCCTGTCCTTTCCATTGAAATCAAATATTTAAGCTGAGACATTTTCTGTCTCGTTGCGCGCGCTCGCGCTGGCCGACGTTCGGCGTTGTCCTGGCGCGGGCGTTCGCGCGGCATGACCGTTGTCATGTTGGGCTTGTCGTTTTCTTATTGTTATCAATGAGTTACGCCTTCGGGCGTGGCGGGCGGGGCTGTGGAAAGTTGTCCACCGGGGGGGGAAATCCAGCGGTTTTGCCGCGAAATTGTGGCTTTGTTCGGGAATTTCAGGCTTCTTCTGGCTTCGTCAGGTCGGTTTCTGGATAATTTGTGGGTTTACCGGGCGGAAACGACGGGGAGCCCCGGCGGCTGGATACCCCAGTAAAGCTGAGAGTGAGAACAAGCCGCTGGAGAACCGCGCCAATCCTGGCGGCGACTTGCAGAATCACGCGCTCGACTTGCAGTTCTGTTGATTCCACTTGCAAAATTTAGATTGATTTTGCAAGTCGGTGAGCGGCACAATGTTCCTTGTTCTTGCAAAAACAGGGTTGAAAGTGAAAGTAGATATCAAGAATTTGCCCAAGGTCCGCAAGCTGGAGTACTTCCCGGACGTCAATCCCCTGGTGCAGCCAGGGGATATCAAGGTCCGGCAGCGCCATGTCCGGACCGGGCTGCGCAAGGATCTCACCGACCTGGCCACTGGCGAGGTGTCGGCGGTGTCGATGATCCACACCATCGAGCACAAGGACGATGCCGAGTTTGTGAAGGTGTTTGCGGCCGGCATCGCCGCCAGCTATGAGCTGAGCAAGACCGCGCAACGCGTCTTCAGCACCATCCTCGACGAGTACGAGCGCACGCCCATGCACGGCGGCTTTGCCGACACCCTGTACCTGGCGTGGTTCAACGGCGGGCTGTCGGGGCGCGCAGTCAGCATGAGCGAGGCGACGTTTAACCGCGGCTTGCGCGAACTGCTGGCCAAAGGGTTCCTGGCGGCACGCGGGCCGAACGCGTTCTGGGTCAATCCCAGCCTGTTCTTCAAGGGGGACCGGGTGCTGTTCCTCAAGGAGTACCGGCGCCGGGTGAGCAGTGAGGATCAGCGCAAACGGGAGGAACTGGAGCGGCGTGGGCAGCAGCGCCTGCCGGAGTAGCCTCAAATGACTTGACATCCTCCCCTCGATGAACCGAGGGGATTCCTACGGCGCCGACGGTACAATGCCGGTCGCTTCGGCGGGTTCCTGCTTCAACGAGACTGCCCAAGGGCGCAAGGCTTGGTTTTTGCCATGCTGATCCCACGTTGGGGAGCTTTACGGTGATGAGCCGACACCATGCGCCCCCAGGACTCACATTCTCTCGACAGGCTTCAATTTCCGCATGTCCTGCGGTATGACATCAGACTATCACGTCCCCGATTAACGGCGAGGACGGTTGCATCCTCGCTCTTGGCCTTGCTGTGAACTACGAGGTTTGCCTCGCAACCGATCAAATGAAGTCAAACCGGTGCTGCCGCCACTCATGCCCGTCGATGAGCCCGTCTTGGTAGAGGCGGTCGTAGCGGTAGAAGAACGGGATGAACGTGCCTGGCACCTCGCGCCGCGTATCAATCACCACGGCGCATAGGACCACGATGCCGACCGTGATGGCCAGCTCCGCCATGCCGCCGGTTTTCACCCTGCCGCCGAACAGGGTGATGCGGCGGTCGGACCACCAGCCGACCGGGGCGCCGCTGACCGTCAGGGCGTCGCAGAACCAGTGCACGACATTCCCCAGGGCGAACCACAGCAGCCAGCCTTGCCAGTCCCATACCAGGGCCGCAAAGGCCGCCAGCAGCAGCCAGGTGGACAAGGTGTGGGTGAGGCCGCGGTGGCGCACCTTGCGGCCGCTGGCGGCCCGCAGGACCCACTCCAGCCAGTCGGGGCAGGTGGAGCCCAGCACGGCGGCCGGCACGGCGCCGGGGTTCACGGTGGCGCACAGGCTGGCGGCAATCGCTATGTGACTGATCCAGCGCACTATTTTTCTCCGTGGAAGGTGTCGAGGTAGGCGTCGATGCGGGCCATGTTGGGTTCATCGCACATGCCGAGCAGGTGCAGCCGGGCCTTGATTTCATCGCCGTGCAGGGCCTGGATGCGGGTTTCCAGGGCCGCGACTTGCTCCAGGTAGCGCACTTGCTCGCCGGTTTCGGCCACGCCCATGCGTACCCGCTCCTGGGCGCGCTTTTCCAGCGCCTGCAGCAAGGTCAGCTGGCGGGTCTGCATCACGCGCTCGGCGTAGGCGGCGACCAGGCTGCCGACGGCGTCGGCGATCTTGCCGCGGCGCTCGGCTTCGCGGTTGCGTTCCTTGTCGAGCTCGGAGGCGGACAGCAGCGGGATGCGGGCCACCAGCGCGATATAGCGGTCGTCGCGGGTGGTGATCGTGCCGGAAACGGGGTCCACGGTGTTGTTTTGGGTGGCTTTCTTGTTCGCCAGGCGGCCTTCGACGTGTAATTCGCCCCGAAACCACGATTTTTCAGGCCAGCAGGCCACGGTTAAGTCGAATAAGCGGCGGAAATCGGGGATTTCTGGGCGTTTTAGCGGGTTGGATGGCGGTTTGTAACTGCGTTCGGCGCCATCAAACAGCGGCACCGTCAGCGGCGGCTTCTCCAGGTCGCTGCCGGCGCCGGGCGCGCCGGCCAGCAGGATCAGCCAGGCCAGCATGGCGGCTCGGGCCTTAGGTCTGGCGCGCGGCACGGCTGCCCCGGCCGAGGAACTTCATGCCGCCGAGAATGGCGGCCAGTTGCCAGGCGCCGGCGCCCATCGCGGCCAGGATCAACAGCCACAGGAAGACGGCGGTGGCGTCGTAGGCGGCGTCGGATTTCAGGGCCTCGATGACGGGATCGCGCTGGAGCAAGGTCATGCGCAGGTTGATCGGGATCCGGCTTTCCTGGCTGGCGCCGCTCACCATGCGGCCGGCCACCAGGGCCAGGCGCTGGGCGATGTCGAGCTTGCGGCCACTGAGGTGGTGGGCGTCGTCCAGCAGCAGCACGGCGTGGTGTGCTTTGGTCCAGCGAATCAGCCATTCGGCGCGCTCCCAGCACTTGGCCTTGCTCCATGGCTGGCCGCTGGCCGCTTCCATGTAGGCCTTGATGCGCGGGTCGGCGGTCCAGGCGCCGATCGGGTCCACCGCGCGCAGCAGAAGGGCGGGCTTGTCGCGCCAGATGGCGGGGGCGTGCTGGTGCAGGCGCTGCAGCCAGCGGGTTTTGCCGGCGGCGTTGGCGCCCAGGATCATCCAGTCGCGCCTGGTCGGCAGCCAGTGCTCATCGAGCACCTGGCCGTATTTGCGGGTCTTGGTGCGCACGATCGGCACGCAGGCGCGCAGCTGGTCGAACTGGCGGCCGCGGCGCAGGATCAGCATTTTCATGGCGCAACTCGTGGGGGGCAGGGGGGCTAGGGGGATTGTCCTGCCGGCGGCGCAGTTCAATGTTGAGAAAAATGAAATTGCGCCGAAGGCGGCTGAGGGTGTTACGAGCGCGGCGGTGGGAGCGGTCAATCGGGCGCGGCGGGCGTCCGGGTTTTAGGGACGGTTTGATGACGTTGGCGGACTGGAGGGTTTATCGGAATTCTGTATAAATTGTCCGGACATTGACAGGACAATGTCTGGACAATTTATACAGGAAACCGATACTATCGACTAAACGACCTCGACAAGGATGCAGGCATGGCTGGCAAGATCATTACAGTGGGTTCGACCAAGGGCGGCGTCGGCAAGACGACGTTGGCGCTGAATATGGCGATTGCGCGGGCGCTGCAGGGCCACGATGTGTGGCTGATCGATGCGGACCGGCAAGCCACGGCGTCGACCGCGCTGGCGATCCGGGGCGAGGCGGGCCGGTTGCCGGCGATCGCCACCGCGCACTACGCCGATGGCGGCCAACTGCGGGCGCAGGTGCTGCACCAGCGGGGCAAGTTCGAGGACGTCATCATCGACGCCGGCGGGCGCGACAGCACGGCGCTGCGGGCGGCGCTGGCGTTGTCCGACCTGGTGCTGGTGCCGTTCCAGCCGCGTTCGCTGGACGTGTGGGCGGTGGCCGACATTGCCGCGCTGATCGAGGAGACGCGCGCGGTGCGGGACGGGCTGCAGGCGCTGGCGGTGCTGAACATGGCGGACATTGCCGGCAGCGACAACGAGGATGCGGCGGCGTCGCTGGAGGACTACCCGGCCTTGCAGTACCTGGATACGCCGATCCGGCGCCGCAAGAGCATTGCCAATGCGGCCGGGAGCGGGATGTCGGTGCTGGAGCTGACGCCGCGCGACGAGAAGGCCATCGCCGAGCTGAACGCGCTGATGCAGGCGATTTACTGAGGGACACCATGGCGATTACCAAGAAACCTTCCCACACCAAGCCGGCGCTGATCGAGCGTCCCAAGGCGGTTCCCTTGCCTGCCAAGCTGCCGCTGGCCGAGCAGATGGAGGCGGCGCTGCAGCAGTTCATCGCGGCGGCGCCGGATGGGGCGCCAGTGAAACCGGCCGCGCCGGCGGCGGACAGCGTCAAGGTGTCG
>DASUIL010000331.1:0-5958 GCA_036273075.1 Fluviicoccus sp.
CGCCTTCCTTTGTTACGGCATGGGCATCACCCAGTTCGCCTGCGGCACCAACAACGTGATTGCGTTGTCGAACCTGGTGCTGGCTTGCGGCCAGATCGGCCGACCGGGGACGGGCATCAACCCCCTGCGCGGCCAGAACAACGTGCAGGGCGCCTGCGACATGGGCTGCCTGCCGAATGTCTATCCCGGCTACCAGCCGGTGGCGGACGCGGCGGTGCGGGAGAAGTTTGCCCAAGCCTGGAAATCGCCGCAGCCGGAGAAACCGGGCATGACCTCGCTGGCGATGATGCACGGCGCGCGCGACGGCGCGATGCGGGCGATGATCATTGCCGGAGAAGATCCGGCGCTGACCGACCCCGACCAGACTGAAGTCGCCCGTGCCCTGAAGAAACTGGACCTGCTGGTGGTGCTGGAAATGCACCTGACCGAGACGGCGAAGCTCGCGGATTACATCCTGCCGGTAGCTGCCTTCGCCGAGAAGGACGGCACCTTCAGCAACTGCGAGCGTCGCGTGCAGCGGGTGCGAAAGGCGGTTGAGCCGCCTGCTGACTGCAAGACCGATTGGCAGATTTTCGGCGAATTGGCGCGGCGCATGGGCGTGGCCGGGCTGGACTGGGCCGGTTCCGAAACGGTTTTCAACGAAATGTGCGGCCTGATGCCGATTTTTTCCGCCATGAGCTACGCCCGCCTTGACGAACATCAGGGCCTGCAGTGGCCCTGCAATGCCGAGCATCCCGACGGATCACCGATCCTGCATCAGACCAGCTTTCCGCTGCAGGCCAGCGGCCGCGCGCGCTTGATCTGCGTGGATGCGGTCGAACCGGCGGAAATGCCGGACGCCGAGTACCCGCTGGCCTTCACCACCCAGCGCCTGCACTTCCATTACGGCTGCGGTTCCATGACGCGCTGCGCGCCGGTGCTGGAGCGGGAAACGCCGTTGGGCCTGCTGTTCATGAATCCCGCCGACGCCGCCGACCTGCAACTCGGCCAGCATTCGCCGGTGCGGGTATTCTCGCGCCGGGGTGAGGTCGACACCCGCGTGGAACTGGCCCCGGAATTGCCGGTCGGCACAGTCAGCATGCCGTACCACTTCCATGAAGCGCCCTGCAACCGGCTGACCAATACCGCGCAGGACCCGGTGACGAAAATGCCGGAACTGAAAGCCTGCGCCGTGCGCGTGGAAAAGCGGGAGGAGGCATGAAAACGGTTCTTATCGACAGCTTGGCGGATTTTCGCGCCTTTATCGCGGCGCATCGCGTCCTGATCGAGCCGGTGCGCGAGGCGGACGGGGTGGTGCGCTGGGCGGAGTCATCCCCGCAGCGGGATTGGGAAAACTTTGATGGCGTGCCGCTGTCTTCGCTGAAACCTTTTTTCTTTGCCGAGCGTGAAACGGTGTTCGTGTTCGACGGCACGCATTTCCGCAGCCGTTTGCCGGACGTGCCGTCGCGCGTGTTTTTCGGGGTGAAGGCCTGTGATGCCGCCGCACTGGCCGTGCAGGACCGTTTTTTTGCTGAAGATCCGCTGTATCAGGCGCGGCGGAAGTCGGCGCTGGTGGTGGCGGTGGATTGCGTCTCACCGTGCGCGGGCGGTTTTTGCCCGCTGACCGATGCCGGGCCGCTGGTGAGGGAAGAGGGGGCTGATCTGGTGCTGACCCCCGTAGCGCGCGGTTGGCAACTGGCGGCCCGCACAGCCAACGGGGAACGGGTTCTGACGGATTTCCGGCGCTCGCAGGCTTCGGTTGTCGAGTTGGACCCGGTCGAGGCGGCGCAAACCCGGCAAGCGCTTGGGGATGCCTGTGTCGCCGCATTCGGCGACCTGTCCGCCCTGGCGGCCGGGTTGGCGCGGGTGCAGGCGGGAGCCGTTACCCCGGCCGAATGGGAAACACTGGCCATTCAGTGTCTGAGCTGTTCCGGCTGCGTCAACCTGTGCCCCAGTTGCTCCTGCTTCACCACCTTTGATGTCGGCCAGCCGCAGGGCATCGTCCGCGAACGGGTGTGGGATGCCTGTCTTTATGACGGTTTCCAGCGCGAGGCCAGCGGCCATCATCCGTCGCCGACGCCGGGCGCGCGCACCGCGCGTTACTGGTTCCATAAATTTTCGCCGCACTTCATTCCGCAGCAGGGACGACTGGGCTGCACCGGCTGCGGCCGCTGCGACGCCGTCTGTCCGGGCGTTATCGGTGCGAAGGCGGTTTTGACGAGGGTGGGCGCATGTTGAGTCTGGTTCCCGAGGTGGCGACGCTGCTGGCGCGCTATGACGATGGCGAGGATGCATTGCACCTGCGTTTCCGCCTGGAAGACGGCGCGCGCTGGGCCGCTCGGCCCGGTCAGTTCTTCATGCTGAGCATTCCTGGTCTGGGGGAGTCGGCCTTCACCTTTGTCAGCCTGCCGGATGCACAGGGCTGTTTCACGGCGCTGGTGCGCCGGGTCGGCAAGCTGACCGATGCCTTGCAGGATCTGCCTCTGGGCACCTTTGTCGGGGTGCGCGGGCCGGTGGGGCAGCCCTGGCCGGAACTGGCGGACAAGACGGTGCTGGTGGTGGCGGGCGGCTGCGGTCTGGCCCCGTTGTCGGCGTGGCTGTCGCAACGTCTGGCGAACGGACAAAAGGATCGCACCGCCTTGCTCTACAGCGCCCGCAGCGAGGACAGCCGCATCCTGGCGAAAGAAAGGGATTCCTGGCGGGAGGCAGGATTGCCGCTGACCCTGCCGGTGGATGATCCCGCCTGGCACACCCCGGACGAACTGACTCAAGCCACCGGTCACCGCCTCGACGCCGCACTGGCGCTGTTGCCGTCCTTTCCCGATGCCGTGCTGTGCTGCGGCCCGGAGGCGATGATGCTGGGCGTCGGTGACCTGCTGGAAAAACGGGGTCTGTCCCCGAATGCCTTCTGGCTGTCGCTGGAGCGGCGCATGCATTGCGGCGTCGGTCTGTGCGGGCATTGCTATGTCGGCAGCAGCCTGATCTGCAAGGAAGGCCCGACACTGACACTGGCGCGCACCCGCGAGCTGCTGGCGCAACAGGTGGCCACCCGGCCCGCCTGGGTCAGTTGCTGACCGTATGGGCGAATCCGCCGCGCTGAAACGCACGATCACCCTGCCGCAAATGGTGCTCTATGGCTTGGGCACCACCATCGGTGCAGGCATCTACGCGCTGGTGGGGGAACTGGCGCGGGTATCCGGTATGCTCGCCCCGGCCGCTTTCCTGTTCGCCGCCATCCTGGCCGGGTTCACTGCCTTGTCCTTCGCGGAACTGTCCGGCCGCTATCCGCGCGCCGCCGGGGCGTCATTGTATATCCGCGAAGGGTTCGGTTCGGAAAAACTGTCCGTAGCGGCGGGGTTGATGATGGTGCTGGCCGGACTGGTCTCGGCCTCGGCGCTGGTCAACGGCTTCTCCGGCTACTTCGAAACCCTGACCGGCCTGCCGCGCACACCCTCGATCCTGCTGATCACGCTGCTGCTGGGGCTGGTGGCCGCCTGGGGCATTGCCGAGTCGGTGCTGATCGCCACCACCATCACGGTGATTGAGGTCGGTGGTCTGGTATGCTTGATCGTCGCAGGCAGCGGCCATCTGGCCGAACTGCCGTCGCGCTGGCCGGAGCTGCTGCCCGCGTTCAGCCTGAGCGGCCTCGCCCCGATCTACGCCGGAGCCTTGCTGGCTTTTTTCGCCTTCCTGGGTTTTGAGGACATGGTGGATGTGGCCGAAGAGGTGAAGGACGTCAAGCACACCCTGCCGCTGGCCATCGTGCTGACACTGATCATCACCACCATCCTCTATCTACTGATCATGGTCATGGCCGTACTGGCGCTGCCGCCCGGCGACCTCGCCGCCAGCCGCGCCCCGATCGCCACCCTTTACCACCACTACACCGGCCGCGAACCGATGCTGATGTCGCTGATCGGCATGTTCGCCATCATCAACGGCGGCCTGATCCAGATCATCATGGCCTCGCGGGTGCTGTACGGACTGTCCTCACGCGGCCTGCTGCCCAAACGCCTCGCGCATATTCATCCGCGCACCCAAACCCCGCTGCGCGCCACCGCCGTCGCCGTCCTGATTGTCCTGATCCTCGCCCTCACCGGACGCCTGGCCGGACTTGCCGCCATCACCTCCGTCATCATGCTCACCCTGTTCTCCGGCGTAAACCTCGCCCTGTGGCGCATCAAACAGCGCCACCCGCACGCCGAAGGCGTCCTGATCTTCCCCCGCTGGATGTCATTGACCGCCGCGATCATCAGCCTGGGGTTGGTTGCCCTGGAAATCGCCAACTGGCTGTAAACCCATAACGCCGGCTGTCCGCAGCCAACTGTCTGAGCCACATGTCCCAGGTAGAAACGAAAACACCGCCGGACATGGCGGTGCTGAACATAAGGAAAAGTGCGCGAGTTTTGGCGAAGGACACGGTTTTGCTTACTTTTCCCAAGAGAAAAGTAAGGCCCGCGGCAGGCGGATGAAGAAATCCACCCTAAAAGCCCTATCGAAAAAAGGGTGGTGTCGGGCTAAAGCCCGACCTGCATGACTCAGGCAATAAAACTCAACACCAACCCGATCAACCCCCCCACCAACGTCCCGTTCACCCGGATCATCTGCAAATCCGGCCCGATCGCCTTCTCGATCTCGCGCACCATCTTCTCCGACTCCCACGCCCGCACCTGATCCGAAACGAAGCGCATGATCGCATCGGCGTATTCCTCGGTCACAAAGCAGGTCGCATCGACAATGCCCTTGTTGAGATCCTGCTGGAACTGCCCATCCTTCGCCAGATTGCGCCCCAGCATCATCAGCGCATCCTTCACGCTTTCCAGAATGGTCGGCTTCACCGAATTCAAATCCTTCTGGATCGCCTCGCGGATGCTGATGACAATGCTGGTAAAGAACTTCACCACATCCGGATTGTTCACCATCTCGTCCTTGAAGGCGTTCAAGCGCCGCGACTCCGGCGAATCAACGCTGAGCACGCCGATGTAGTACTTGGCCGACTCGTCCAGTTGCAGGCGGAAAGGGTGGTGCGGGTCCTGGCGGATGTCGTGGATGACATTGATCAGGCTGTCGATAATGCGCTGCTCCACGTTCAGCGCCGCATTCATGCCGGACTTCATCTGTTCCACCGCGCGCTTGGTTTCCGGCTTGGCGAAGGCGGTCAGCCCCCCCACCAGCAGCGACAGCGCGCCCTGGGCGTCGGTATTCAGCGAGGTGCGGATCTTGCTCAGCACCGGCCCGATCAGCGCGTCGATTACCGGCGCCAGCAGCTCCTGCGCCTTTTCCGGGTGGCGGCGCAGCCAGTCGTCCATGCGCTCCAGTCCGAACTGGAAGGCTTGCTGGTGGTTGCCGTTGTTGAATACCGCTTGCAGGAACTGCGCGGTCAGCGTGTTGGCGGAGGAGGCGCGGATCCAGTCCACCACATTGCGCTGCACGAAGTTTTCCACGGCGGGATGGCGGAAGAACTGCAGGATGCGCGGTGCAATCAGCCCGATCTCGCGGGACAGCTTCTCGGCATTGGCTTCCTTCTCCAGCCACGAGGCCATCTGCCCGGCGACATTGTTCTGGGTGAAGCTTTGGCGGATCGCCGCCGAGGTCAGGAAGTTCTGCTGCACGAACAGCCCGATGGTGTCGGCGATGCGGTCCTTGTTCTCGGTGATGATGGCGGTATGCGGAATGGGCAGGTTGAAGGGCTTGCGGAAGATGGCGGTGACGGCGAACCAGTCCGCCAGTCCGCCGACCAGCGCGGCTTCAAAGGCCATTTTCACGTGCGGCATGGCGGCGGCGTAAGCGGGAAAGGCATTGGCCAGCGGATGCTGCACCAGCAGGCCGCCGACGGCAGTGACCAGGACCAGGTTGGCAAGGTTCTGGCGTTTCTCAAGAGTGGGTTGGGGCATGACCGGGTCCGCATTGGTTGTTGTTGAAGCAATCTGTTATTTTTACCAGCATTCATCCGACAATGGAGTGGTCAACATGACAGCC
>DASUIL010000332.1:0-4630 GCA_036273075.1 Fluviicoccus sp.
ACGTCTGTTTGGGTGTAGCCCGCGCGGAAGGCGGGGGAGAGCCGGTCGGGTTGGCAATGCCGGCGGTCCCGTGCTGGCGCGCGGGCTACGAAAAGGGTTGAAAACTATAGCACTCCGCGCCACGGTGTGGCATGGACATGCACAAACAAAATCGGGTTACGGAACCGGTCCCCTTTTTAGGGGGACAGGTTGAGGGGAGACCGGGAAACGGGGAGGTGGGTGTTTCCCGGTCGGGCCGGTTCCTTTTGGGAGACCGGCGCGACACGGTGGTCGGCCCGGGGGCCGGAAGGGTCCGGTTGGCGGAAGCCCTTGTTGCTGCCGTTGCCTCGCGTGGTATGCGCGGGCAAGGGCACGGTAACCGATGTCCGGGCGGGGGTTTAGGCCGCCTTGCCTGCCGTCCGGTTTCGGGCGGCGATGCAAGTGCGAGACATTAGCATTGAGGGGAGGGCAAGGGCAAGGGGGAAAGCCTACGTTCATCAAGTTCGATCGTAAGGTGGCATGATGGCCTTTTGGGTTGCGATATATTTTTTATTATTAATGCGATAGAGGAACTTGGTCAGAAACCAGGTCGTGACCAGTGATAAAAATAAAGCAGGCATCAATATAGATATTTTCATGTATGCTGAACCGATCATTTTGTAATAGGCAATTGCGTCAGGGTCGAGTTTTTTGTTTTTGTACCAGTTATTCCAAACATACTTAAAGCCAGCAAGCGGAGTCAGGGAGTATATTAGTGTGGCAAGGATATAAAGTAGAAGCAGATAGCGTATCCCTTCAAAGCTGTAGATGGAAAGGAGAAATAAGTATGAGGCGCCAATAATCCAGGCAATAAAGTTTAATCCAATGATGAAAGGGTATAAGAAAAGCATGCCAATGATCAGGTTCTTCGAGGGGGTTTCAGGAATATGGAAGATGTGTTTCCTCAAGTAAATTGTCACAGCATTTCCATATCGGATCAGATTTCTGATAAAAGCTTTCATGCCGACATGTCCTTTATTTATAGTTCTCAAAGGGCACATTAATAATGCGCCGGATTCTCTTTGTGGCCCCGCACATCATCCGGCTGCAGTCTTGCGCGGCCTGCCGCCCCGCTTCCCGTTTTCCCTCGCCGCCTGCGACTTGGCCGCCGACTTGCTCGCGCCACCCAGCTTCCCCAGCCCTGCAGCCATCCACTGCGCCGACCCGAACACCCCTTCCAGCAACCCCGGCAGGTAAATATCCGCATCCAGCGCCGGAAAATGCAGCCCCAGACCGCTTGGGCTGATTTCAATCGCCATCAGATCGGCAGGCTTGGCGTTTTCCAAACCCTCAACGATATGCGGGGGTATCGCTAGTTCCAGTCCGGAATTCAGAGTCACGACAATCCTCGACACCCGACGGTCATAGCGGGCCTTCAAGGCATGAGGCGTCGTCTTGAGCCGGTCCAGCATCCGGGACTCGGACGCCGCGACATCTTGTTCAGTAATCATGATGAATACTCCTCCAGGCGGGGCAGAGGGTTGTCAGCTCCAATGCCAAGCGATCCGCAATGGCGTTCAGTTCGGGAACTGGAAGCCCCAGACTCTCCCGCAATTCCGGCGGTCCATCCGGACAATTCAGAACGAAAACGGCCTCAACATCGGGGCCGATGACATGTACATGCGCCGGTCGGTGATCATTCGGATAAATCACGACAGGATAGCGACTGAATCGGATGACGGTTGGCACTTAAAAAACCCATTCGCTTGGGTTTTAAAGCATAGCTCTCATGACCCGAGAGAGCAAGCGGCTCGATTTTGACGAATGTGTGGTTTTTTGAAGGCAGTGCTGACTCACAGACAAGCGGTAGCCAAAGAAAAAGGGCGGCCTCAGCCGCCCTTCCTCCCCGCAACCAGCCTCACTGCTGCTGTTGCTGAACCTGCTGTTCCCGCGCCACCGCCCGATAGCCGATATCGGAGCGATGATATTCATCCGCCCACGAAATCCGCTTCACGCCTTCATAGGCATTGCGCTGCGCCTCGGAAACCGTCGCGCCCAGGCCGGTCACGCACAACACGCGCCCGCCGTTGGTGACGACCTGGCCGTCCTTCAACGCCGTCCCGGCCTGGAACACCTTCACCACAGCACTGTTGGCGTCGTCGATGCCGGAAATCACATCGCCCTTGCGCACATCATCCGGATAACCCCCGGCCGCCATCACCACGCCCAGCGCCGGACGCGGGTCCCATTGCGCTTCGGCGGGCAGTTGACCGGCCAGACCGGCTTCCACCAGCGCCACCAGCGAGCTTTGCAAACGCATCATGATCGGCTGGGTTTCCGGGTCGCCGAAGCGGCAGTTGAACTCGATCACCTTCGGCGCGCCGGAAGCATCGATCATCAGCCCGGCATAGAGGAAGCCGGTGTAGGGATGCCCTTCGGCCGCCATGCCGCGCACGGTCGGCATGATCACTTCGTCCATCACCCGCTTGTGCACGGCGGGCGTCACCACCGGGGCGGGGGAGTAAGCGCCCATGCCGCCGGTGTTGGGGCCGGTGTCGGCATCGCCGATGCGCTTATGGTCCTGGCTGGTGGCCATGGCCAGCGCATTGACGCTGTCGACCATGACGATGAAGCTGGCTTCTTCGCCATCCAGGAATTCTTCCACTACCACGCGCGCCCCGGCGGAACCGAACTTGTTGCCGGACAGCATGTCGATGATCGCGGCTTCCGCTTCTGCCAACGTCATCGCCACGATCACGCCCTTGCCTGCGGCCAGGCCGTCGGCCTTGATCACGATCGGCGCGCCTTTCTCGCGCACGTAGGCGAGGGCGGCGTCGGTGTCGGTGAAGACCTGATAGAACGCGGTGGGGATGCCCTGACGCGCCAGGAAGTCCTTGGCGAAGGCCTTGGAGCCTTCCAGCTGCGCGGCGAATTGCGTCGGCCCCCAGATGGGCAGACCGGCGGCGCGGAAGGCGTCGACCACGCCGTTCACCAGCGGAGCTTCCGGGCCGACCAGCGTCAGGTTGACGCCCTGCACCTGCACGAACTGGATCAGGGCGGTGTTGTCGAGGATGTCGAGCGCGACGTTTTGGCACTTGGCTTCGGTGGCGGAACCGGCGTTGCCGGGTGCGACAAAAACCGTTTCCACGCGCGGGTCCTGCGCGCACTTCCAGGCGAGGGCGTGTTCGCGGCCGCCGGAACCGAGGATCAGGATTTTCATAATTCGAACCTCAATGCCGGAAATGCCGCATCCCGGTGAACACCATCGCCAGGCCGTGTTCATCGGCGGCGGCAATCACTTCCGCATCGCGCATGGAGCCGCCCGGCTGGATGACGCAGCTGATGCCGACCTTGGCGGCGTTGTCGATGCCGTCGCGGAACGGGAAGAAGGCGTCGGAGGCCATCACCGAACCGGCGACCTGCAGCCCGGCGTGCTCGGCCTTGATGGCGGCGATGCGGGCGGAGTTCACGCGGCTCATCTGGCCCGCGCCGACGCCGATGGTCTGGCGGTTCTTGGCGTAGACGATGGCGTTGGACTTCACGTACTTGGCCACCTTCCAGGCGAAGATCAGGTCATGGATCTCGGCTTCGGTCGGGGCGCGCTTGGTGACGATCTTGAGGTCAGCCTCACCGATCATGCCCAGGTCGGCATCCTGCACCAGCAGGCCGCCGTTGACGCGCTTGTAGTCCAGACCGGCAATGCGCTCGGCCGGGGCGGGCAGGGCGCCGCAGGTCAGCACGCGTACGTTCTGCTTGGCGGCGGTCACGGCCAGGGCCTCGGCGCTGACGGACGGGGCGATGATCACTTCCACGAACTGGCGGTCGACAATCGCCTTGGCGGTGGCGGCGTCCAGTTCGCGGTTGAAGGCGATGATGCCGCCAAACGCGGATTCCGGGTCGGTGGCGTAGGCCAGGTCATAGGCCTTGCCGATGCCACCTTCGGCATCCGGCACCACGGCCACGCCGCAGGGATTGGCATGCTTGACGATGACGCAGGCGGGCTTGACGAAGGACTTCACGCATTCCAGCGCGGCGTCGGTGTCGGCGATGTTGTTGTACGACAGTTCCTTGCCCTGCAGCTGCTTCGCGGTGGCGACGCTGGCTTCCTTCGCGTTCGACTCGACGTAGAAGGCAGCCTTCTGGTGCGGGTTCTCGCCGTAGCGCAGGTCCTGCGCCTTGTTGAACTGCAGGTTGAAGGTGCGCGGGAACTGCTGGGCCGGTTCGGTGACCAGCTTGCCCAGGTGGTTGGCGATCATGCCGTCATATTGGGCGGTGTGTTCGAAGGCCTTCACGGCCAGGTCGAAGCGAGTGGCTTGCGACAGGCCGCCGGTGCCCTTGATCTCGTCAATGACGCGACCGTAATCGGACGCATTGACGACGATGCCGACGTGGGCGTTGTTCTTGGCGGCGGAGCGCACCATGGTCGGGCCGCCGATATCGATGTTCTCGATGGCGTCTTCCAGCGTGCAGCCGGGCTTGGCGATGGTCGCGGCGAAGGGGTAGAGGTTCACCACTACCAGGTCGATGCGGCCGATGCCGTGCTGTTCCATCACGCCGTCATCCTGGCCGCGACGGCCGAGGATGCCGCCGTGGATCTTCGGGTGCAGCGTCTTGACGCGGCCGTCCATCATTTCCGGGAAGCCGGTGTACTCGGCCACTTCCTGCACGGCAA